>JBJOIB010000149.1:0-13025 GCA_046047375.1 Bacteroidota bacterium | reverse complement strand
CATTATTTGCACCAAAAGAACTGGAAGCGGTGGATGAAAGACGCTGCCGGATTTACATGTGTTTCGGAGGCCATGAATCAGCATTTGAACGCGCTTTTTCATAAAAATTCAACCGTTATATACAATGGATTTGAAGCCGCTGAAATTTGCTCCTACCCTCCCTTTGACGTGTTTACAATTACATTGGTTGGAACGCTGGTAGAGTGGAGACAATTGGATATTATACTTGGCGGAATATCAGCTTTTTACAAGAATATAAATCCCGTTTCAACTGTAATTATTGCCGGTGTTCATCCTTTAACAGAAATGTACTTAAAAACAGCTTTGCGTGCGAGCGGATTAGAGGATGATCCCCGAGTGGAAATACATCCGCGTATTGCGCGACAGAAGGCGTTGGAGATTACAGGAAGGGCGCACATCAATGCCATACCCCCGGCTGTTGGATTTCAGGGAGTATATTCCAGTCGGGTATTCGAGTTTTTGGCAAGCGGAAATCATGTATTGGTAGCGCCGCGTGGCGACGAGGCCTTGGATCGGTTGGTTGGCGCTGCTCCCAATGGGAAAATCGCCAGCGACATTCAAGAGGTTGCCAATTACTTGCAAAGGATGTACGAGCGGCATTGCGCGGGAGAAATCCTCCGCTGTGAGGTTGGACCTTCCGAATACACGCGAGCGAAACAGGCAGAGCGCATGGCTCAGTTCATTTCGCGCACTTTATCAAACACCCGCTGACTTGGTCAAGCCTCCGCTCAACCTCACCAAATTGGTGTGCGTAGATAGCAGGTTGCTCAGCGATTCAACCCGTTGCATCGCTGCATTCAAATAGGCTAACTGGGAGGCCCTGTAATCGAACGAAGAGATAACACCATTGTTGAAGCGATCAGCAGCCATATCGAGGGCTTTTCGCTGATTTTCCACATGTTCTGCCGTCATAGCAAATATGGCTTTCTGAGCATTGTAGAGGTAGAAGGTATTGGCCAACTCTGTTTGTACTTTGCTGGCGATATCATCAATAGAAATACGCGCCATTTCCTCACGAATCTGAGCATTTTGGAGGGCGCGTCGGGTTTTTCCGCCGTTGTACAAGTTAAAGTTAAGCGTAAAATTTCCGAAGTAATTGAGGGTTATCCCTTCACCCTCCAACTCTCCTGCCCTGAATTGACTTTGGGTATCTGTAATTCCGGCATTGAAGCCCACCACAGGATACATGCGCGATTGGGCAATGCGAGTTTCTTGCTCAGCGATGAGTAGGTTCACCATTTGATTGCGCATGGTTTGGTTGAGATTTTTCACCTCATTCCACAAAGTCGAAAACTCGTAATTGGCCGCTGGTGGCGCCATTTCGGTGATCAACTCCCATGGCGTATCTTGTTGCTCAGACATGAGCAAATTCAAATTCCGAAGCGAATTCTCATAAGCCAGCTTTTGGAGAAGGTAGTTTGTGCTATCTGCGATGATGGAATTTTCAAACTGGAGGATTTCGAACGAAGTAGCCACACCTAATTCCTTTCGCGCTTCCATGTATTCTAAGCGGTCTTTGGAGAGCTGGATGACCTCTGACAGCACTTGTAGTTTTTCTTGCTGCAGGAGTGCGTTGTAATACGCAAGCACAATGCCCTGCACTGTATTTTCGATAACCAGTGAGGCGTTACCTTCACTTTGTTCTTCTAACAATTCGAGCTGTCTCTTGGTGGCGAACATGCCAAAACCATCGAATAGCGTCCAGTTAAGCGTGCCACCGGCCTGAATGCCATTGCTTATGAGTTTCGCTTTGATGAAGGCTGTAGGGTTCTGGCTTTGATCGTTTACGTTGCTGGTGTATGCTGCATTCAAACTGATAGAAGGCAGTGCCGATGTTTGTCCCCACGAATTGTTGTTCGCCGCTATTTCCGTTTGAAGGTTGGCAACTTCGATTTGGAAGTTGTTCGCCAGTGCGCGCGCAACGGCCTCCTCCAAGGTGAGAGCGGTTTGACCTTGGGCGACGAAGGCAGATGCGGCGAGCAGAAATGCAGTTAAGAATTTAGTCATCACCTTCGAATTCTTTAAGGTTTTCAATTTCTCTGATAGCCGGTTCGCCTTCTATGGCTTTCGGCCATTTACCATCTTTGATCCACACCCACGAGCGGTGCAATGGATTGATCCATTTCAAGAAGACCGGTAATATGAACAGGATAATTATGGTAGTGGAAAGGAGTCCGAAGGCAACCGAAATGGCCATCGGAATAAGGAACTGAGCTTGAAAGCTTTTGTTTAAAATCAGCGGTGCCAAACCGGCTATGGTGGTAACAGAGGTCAATAAAATCGGACGAAAGCGACTGATTCCAGCTGTATAAATAGCCTCCTCTACTTGCATTCCGTCTTTGAGGTATTGGTTGTAAGCGGCAACGAACACGAGGGCATCATTCACCAAAATCCCTATCAAAGCGATGATACCGAGAATAGAGAACAGGCTGATTTGCGCATCGAGTGCCCAGTGCCCCAAACTAACACCTATCATTCCGAACGGAATAAGTAAAAACACTGCAAGGCCTTGTAACGGCGAGCGGAACGTGAGGATGATGATAAAGAGCATGATCAAAAAGATCAGAGGCATAACCGTGCCGATAGACATTTGCGATTTCACCTGCTCGCGGTTTTGGCCTTCATAGCTGACCGATACGGAAGGGTAATTGGCCAAAATTTTCGGAATCACATTGGCGCGGATGTCGGCGTTGGCATCAGAAGCAGAAACATCTGGTCGACCGAGGTCTGCGCTGACTTGAACCTCTCGCTTTCCATACAAGCGATTGATAGCCACCACGCCCCGTTTCATTTCAAGGTCAGCAATCTCGTCGAGCGGCACTTCCAATCCATTGATGGTACGGATGCGCATTTTGCTGAGATCCGCAACATTGGCGCGGTTTTCATCTGCCATGCGAATCCAAACACGTACTTCATCTTCACCGCGTTGAAGTCGTTGCACTTCTGTTCCGAAGTAAAGTTGGCGGAGTTGCGATAATACTTCCTGCTGGGTTAAGCCGAGATAGCGCGCCTTCGGTTTGAGTTCTATGTTGATCTCCTGCGCTCCTTTTTGGTTGTTATCAACCACGTCTTTCAAATCATCTCGCTGTTCAAGGGCAGCCTTCAAATCATCAGCGGCTGCAGACAATTCATTGAGGTCGTTCCCGAGGAGCGATACTGAGATGGGTTTTCCAAAGGGAGAAAAGGTAGCATACGACACATTTTCTGCCCCGTAGATGGCGCCTACTTTTGCACGAATGCGACTGGTAACATCAAGCACACCCATGTTTCGGGTTTCGCCATCAAGCAGCTGGATGTTAACGGTGCCCTCGTAGGTTGTCGGTCCAAGTTTTTTATCTACCGCAATCACAAGGTCTTTTCCATCTTCGCGTTCAGCGGCAACCTCTTTACTGACTTCCAATGCAGCTGCCTCAATTCGGTTCAATGCGTCAAGCGTCAGTGTCTCGCGCGTTCCGCTGTTCATGCGCAGCGACACGGTAACGTTATCACCTTCGATGAAAGGGAAGAATGTTGTTTTCACAAATCCACCCCCAATGAGGCCCGGCACGGTGATCAGGAATGTTGCTATGAGCAGGGCAAAGGCAATCCACGTGTTTCGGAGCACCCAATTGAGGACCGGACCGTACATCTTGAAACGCATCCAATCCATGAGTTTTTTCATGGAGCGTTCAATAAGGTTTTCTTTTTTATCGCGGTGGAGGGCTTTTGAGTGACCTACGTGAGCTGGGAGTATGAGCGCCCCTTCGATGAGGGAGAACAGTAGTGTAAAAATGACCACGGTTGCCATTTCTTTGAACACATCGCCCAAACGTCCTTCGATAAAGAAGAACGCAGAAAAAGCCACCACGGTGGTTAAGATAGCAGATACAACCGCTGGCAATACTTCGAGTGTACCTTGAATGGCCGCCTCAAAGCGCGATTTTCCTTGCTCGTAATGCTGGTAAACATTTTCAGCAATCACGATTCCATCATCTACCAGAATACCGATGACGAGGATCATACCGAAAAGCGATATAACGTTGATCGTCAGCCCGGTAACTTGTGCAAGGATAAAGAGTCCCGCGAATGAAACAGGAATGGAGAGGGCTACCCACAGAGCAAGGCGGAAATTCAGGAATAGCGCGAGGAAAAATACTACAAGTATAAATCCTTGAATTCCATTGCTGGTGAGCAATTCTATGCGCTGTTTGAGCACGATGGAGCCATCGCGAATAACGTTGAGCTGAACCTTGTCGTGCTGTTGGTTGTAATTTTCGATGTAGGCATTTACCTTATCGGTTATCGACAGAATGTCTTCTTCGATGAGGTTATTCACGGTGATGACCGTTGCAGGCTTGCCATTGAACCAGTTCCTGCTAGGGCTATCTTCGCTCCACTGGTCTACAACATCGGCCACATCGCTAAGACGAATGACCTTTCCGTCAGGCTGCGCCTTGATGATAATATCTTGCAGATCAGGGGCATAGTACTCCTTGTATCGGCCGCGAATGAGCAGTTCTTCCCGGTTGGTTTTGATTTTACCCCCTGTTGTTTCGAGGTTGGCAGCGCGAATGGCAGCGGCGATTTCTTGTACCGTAATTCCGAGAGCGAGCAGCCGATCTTCCTTAACGGTAACCTCAATTTCTTCTTCAGGAAAGCCAGATAAGTTCACCTGCGAGATACCCTCCATCGATCGCAGGTCACTTTCAATACTGCGCGCTGTTTCTTTGAGCGTGCGCAAATCGAGGTCTCCGGAAATGGCGAAGGAGATGGCGAAATTGACCTGATCTTGCTTGAAGATAACAGGAGGTTCCATTCCCACAGGAAAGGCTGAAATTCGATCTACTGCGTTTTTTACGTCCTGGAGTGTTTCATCCGTCTCGTCTTCATCGAGCACTGTAACCGTGATGGTACCTGCATTTTCTGAGCAAACCGATTTAACCTGATCGAGACCTGCCAGACCTTTGAGGTTGTCTTCAATTTTCGCAACAATCCCTTCTTCGATTTCTTCCGGGCTTGCGCCGGGATAAACCAACTGAATGAGAATGGTTTTAGAAGGTGTTTCGGGAAAAAAGTTTGAACGCATACGCGTGAGGCTGGCATAGCCCGCAATCACAATGGCGATCATGATTAAGTCTCCGGTTAACGGGTACTTAACGAAGTAGCGTAGAATAGAACCCATTACTGCGAAACTTTTACAGACATGCCGTTGAAGGCATTGGTGATTTGCTCCGCCAGAACCGAAGTTCCCGGTTTAAGGCCGGTAATCACCGCATCGCGTTCAGATTTGTAAACAACCTCAACGGGTGTGAGTACTAGTACCGAATCATCAACCGTGTAGATTTGGTTATCGGGCTGAATCAAAGCGATTGGAAGCAAAAGCGCATCAGCAACCACGGCTGATTCTATGACGCCGTTGAAGTACATCCCATCGCGTAAATCACTACTCGAGATGGAACAAAAAACCGAAGCGCTTTGTGTCGCAGGATCAATGGCTTCAACAATGCGTTCAACCTTGCCTTTGTATTCTTTGCCGGTATCTTCTGCCGTGAACGTAACCTTATCACCTACTTTAACTGTTGCAAGTGCTGCGGTATTGATGGCCGATTGAATTTCGAAGCGGCCGGCACCCACAAACTCTCCTAGTTTTTGTCCGACCCTTACCAACGAACCAGGATTCACAAGTGCTTGGGATACTTCTCCCGAAAAAGGTGCTGAGATGGTGTACTTGGAGAGCCGTTCTTCAGAAGCTTGAATGTTGTAGTATTGACTGAGAATTCCGCGGTTTGAAATGAAAAACTTTTCTTGATCAGAAGCGGGAGTTGGCAGTGGTTTCATGGACTCAGACACGTTGAATTCAGACGTGTAGGTCTTCCATTTCTCGTAGCTGTTGGGGTAATCCACTTTGAAATCTGCAAGTGCTGCGGTGAGTACTTGCAGGAAAGCGCTTCGTTGAGCAATGAGGCTCATGCGCAGTTCGGTACCATCCATGCGAAGCATGGTTTCACCAGAATTGTAACGCACACCTTCTCGAAACTCCTTGCCTGTGGTGAGGAGTAGACCTCCGACTTCTGCGTACACCTCAATTTTTTGCTGAGAAACCAACCGGCCTTGGATGTAGGTTCTTGGGGCTACATCTGAAGGAGCTGCTTCGAGGGTTTTGATCAGCTTGACCGGTTTCTCCTGGTTGCTCAGAGGAGGTGATTTTTTCATACCCACCAACGATTTCATAACGAAAACACCGATGAGAAGAATTGCAAGACCGGCTAACAGCCGAAGAAGAGATTGAATTCCAGGTTTCATACCCGCATTAATTGAGTTGGCAAAGTTAATGGAATGAATGAGGAGCGGATGTGAAAAGACGTGAATTCTGATGACAATTCGATGACAATTCCTGCCCCCGCGTCTTCATCCCCCCGAATGGGGGGCCCAGATTCAAAAAAAAAATGTCTACTTTCGACGAAACGAAGTTGTTATGAACGAGAGAACACAGCGCATTGTGCGCATAGTTATTATGGTATTGACCGGGCTGCTGATGGTTTCGAGCGGTGTAATGAAGTTGATGCCGAATGCTGCGATGATTGATTCTTATGCCCGGTGGGGTGTCTCGATAGAGTTCATGTACTTCATTGGAATTGCTGAGCTGCTTGGAGGAATCGGTATTTTCATTCCCAAATTGCGGAAATTCGCCATTAGCGGACTGATGATCATCATGTGGGGAGCCGTGTTCTCGCATATCAAAGCAGATGAATACCAGGCACTTACAAGCCCAATCATGGTCATTGTTATGCTTGTATTGATATGGGTGCTTTCGGCAAAAACAAAATCAGCCCCATCAGAAGATTTGAACGTCTGACAGGGCTGAAATACTTAGTGCTTTACAGCAATTTTATGGAATGAATGGCCTTCTGCGGTCATGATTTTTAGGAGGTAAACTCCATCTGGCAAATCGGCTACGGGTAGTGTAGCGCTCGTTCCATTGCTTTGTTGGGTTCGAATGAGTGAGCCGGTGAAGGAATACAATTCAAATGCGGCTTCAGCATGTTTTTCAAAGCCAATGGTCACGGCTTCTTCTGCAGGATTAGGATAGATGGCTACCTGGAACTTCTGGTCGTACACAGAAACCACTGCGTCGATGGTGAAAACACCTGTGGAAGACCCGCAGTCATTGGTAACTGTGAGTTCAACGGTGTAGGTTCCGCTTTCTGCGAACTCATGTTGGGGGAATTGATCTGTAGAGGTTGTGCCGTCCCCAAAATCCCATAAATAGCTATCGGCAGAGGAAAGATTGAGAAAATAATAGCCGCCATTAGCAGGTATGGCGTATATTTTCACGGCTGGAACAAGGCATTCAAAACAGGTATCGAAAGCCGTTTGAATCGAGTCCATTTTTTCTCCGAGGCCTGTAAAGGCCGATAGATAATCATCCCCTGTACCAAAGCGATAATGTACAAGTGCATCTGTGCAAAATTCTTGTCCGGGCTCAAGTGTGAATCCGCCTGAACTAACCATTTGGCGCACATCAGTGGGTACAAGGTTTTCAGAACCATCGGGAATTCCAACTTGTTGGTGGTTTACAGCTTCTCCGTTCTCCGCAATCGGGGTTCCATTGACAAACAATCCGGTCATCCAGTTATAGTATCCAATGGACGTAGTTGGAGTTCCGCCCATCACCATTGGGTCGTAACCGAGGCTGAAAGCGGCATGATGCGTTTCATTGTCTACGATTCCATCAGCATCATTGTCTGCATTGTCTGCATCCATGGGTGGGCCTTGCAGGAGTTTGTAAGCCACTACAGGAATATCGGTTCCAATGCCAAATTGGCCATCGCTGTTATCGCCGTTGTAGAAGAAAAACACATCGCGATCAGGATCAGCGCCGAATTGGTCGTCAAAAGGCCCTCCTACATCGCCATCCATAAACCAAGCGATGTAAGTATCATGCAGCGTTAACGTGCCGCGATTGATCCACTTGGTGCGCATAAAGACCGTGTTTTGAACGGTGGGCGAATAGTAATAGTACATCATCTTGTGCAATTCAACGCCTATGCCCGGTCCGCCTGTAGCTGCCTGTTCATTTCCATTGTCGTTGGCGATTGTGATGGCGCACACATCACCTGGAAGGGCATTGCAGCAGTCATCTAGTCCATTTAACCCATAAAAAGCCGGACAATCGCCATCACTTGGGTTGTAGACATTGTCTCCGTTGAAATCGATATAGGGCAACAGTTCGATGTAGGTTCCATCTGTGCTTACGGTCTGCGCCGGATAGTCAAAAAACGATTCAGGAATGGTATAACCCATGGAAAACTGGTCGCAATTGGGATCCGAAAGACAGGTAAAGTAGGCCAGATGGAATTCAGCTTGTGTTCTGTTGTAGAACCAAACTTGATCAAATTCAGTGCACATTTGAGGGTCAGTGGTGGCTAATTCGGGAAGAAGCGGCCCAGTGAAAAAGTCCACGTCGGTGCTTCCTTGGTACGATGCCACCGATAGGTATAGCTGTTCATCGCTGGAAATGCCGCCAATCCAGTTGCCCATGGAATACATGAGCGACTGGTCTTGCTGCCCGTTTTGTAGAGATATACCTGGCAAATTGCTCAGGGGCCCAACGGACATACCTCCGGTAGTCACAACGACTTGCTGATTTCCATTTAACGATAGCGCCAAAGCGGTTGGCGGTGCACATTGAGCAGCCCCAGCGAAGGGAATGCAGATGAGACTTGCAATGGTGTAGAGATTCTTCATTGGTTGCTGTTTTTGTTTCAGTGAATGTAATTCTCACATTTGACGCAACCAAAGAAGCACGGTCTACATAATCGCTTATCTATACATGTCTAGAAGCGATCCAAATCGGTAGGTCTCATGACACCGAACCACTTGAGGATTTTTTCTCCAACACCCGGAACCTCTACGTGGATGAGGTATACTCCTCCTGCGATAGGTACGTTTTTGAAGTTTTTCAAATCCCAATCCAGCGAGGTAAGCGGATCTGCCTTTTTGTATTGGCGGATGAGCGTACCTTGAAGGTTGTAAATGCTCACGGTGCACTCTTCAGGCAAGTTGGTAACCTTCACGCGGTTGTCGAGCTTGCTGGTTTCATACTCGGAGTAAGCATAGTACGGGTTAGGCACTACGTTGATGTCTTTCAGTGCTTCTTCCAAGGTTGTAGCATTGTTTGTTTGCGTTGCTAAACCTTTGGTAGAGAAGGTGTAGTATGGATTCCAGAAGTTCTGTGCATTGGTGTAATCTTCCCAATCGCGTTGTGTTGGCGAGTATTTTTCATACGGCTTAGCCACGCGCAGACTGATGCGAGCTTCGTTTGGAATCAACCCTTGGGAGATCGGCAACAACTCGTAACCTTCGTTCACCAGCGCCGAACCAACCCATGTGCAGGCACGGAATACGCGGCGCTGAGTAGTAGAAGTGATGTTCGCTTCCAAGTTGTCGTAGATATACTGCCCTTGGTCATACGCCGGCATGCGATTATCTTCGTTTTCTTCGTACTGGCCGTTTTTGAAGACGTAGATCCAGTGCTGGCCACCCGCATACACAGTGCTTCCAAGGTTAGAAGTCAAACGGTCAGAAGGGTTCCAGATCATGTCTTTACCATTGTCGGCGCTGAACCATGAGTCTTCACCGAAAGCCATGTTGAGGCGCTCACCAGTACCTACATCGATAGCGTATCCAGGGAACCAACCCATACCAATTGGTTGAGCTCCGTTCAAGGTAGCTTCTGATGGATTTCCGCCTTCAGCCACAGTACGTCCGTTTTTATCTACTGAATCGTGACGACGCAGACGCAGTTTCTCAGGACCGTCGTATTGGCTGCTAGAGATCGCCATTTCTGCCAAATCAGGGTTTGGCTGCATTTCCAACACCGCACAACGTGTCCACTTGCTCTTGTCTGAAGTCAACACAATATCCACGTTGTTCAAACCAGAAAGGTTCGAGAATGGACTCACATCCCCACGGAAAGCAGCAATGGTTGGAGCTACCACTGGGAACACTAATTCTTCTGTACTTCCTGTTGGGGTAAACTCATCGGTCCACGATACCAAGCAGTATGGGGCCCATGTTCCACCTACCAGACCTTCGTAGGTCTCGTTTTCATCCAACGGATCGCCAGGCTTCAAGTCGTCAAACACGATCTCTTCTGGTACAGCGTCGTCACCATCTTGGGTACCGGCGCGAATCCAGTTGAGTTCTGTGAAGCCCTCTTCATCAGAGATTCCAATCAACCACGGACGTTCAGAATCTTTAAAGGAGATGCTTCCGCTGATAGGCTCAGTGTAGCCACCGTTCAACTGATAATAGTGCTGGTTCCAGGTAATGGAGATACCCCAATCCAAGAGCACTTCTTCGTTCAACACGTTGATGGCGCGCTTTGAGTTGTATACCGCACGATCGTCATTCGACGGATCGCTGTCAGCCAACATAGTGAGGTTGGTCAACGTCCAGAAAGCCTCTTCTGCATCTTCGAGATCAGCATCGTCAGGAGCCAATTTCAGTTCGAAGTCTGAAGCAGTAACATTCAGTGGATCAACCACTTTGATGTCAACCGGACCACGACCTGCCTGATAGGTAACCGCATCGCTGAAGGTATTGGCAACAATCTCTGCCTCCGAAGCTGCAGTCAACGCCAAATCCATCAAGCCATTACCGCGGCCTTCCCAGCGGGTAATCTCAACACCATCACCGTACTGAGCAAGCGAAACAGTGCCGCCTGCTTCCGGATTTGGTTTGTGTGGTATCGCTGTGTAAACGCGAATCGCTGTACCACCTGCCGCTGAACGTGATGATTTGTATTGCTCATCTTGTCCTGTTAAAGCGGTTGGGTTGTATTCCTCATAATTGTTGTATCCATAGGCCAAAGCCAGGAAGTAGTAGGTTTTGTGGTTGATGAGCGTGGTGTTACCTGTGGCAAAAGCATCTTCTGTGATGCGGAACGAGTGTTTGATTCCTTCATCCGCACCTTCGGCCATGAGCTGTGGCACAGGAAGCTCCATGGTTCCGTCGTAGGTGTAATTGATGACCTGCGTGATTCCATCTTTCACATCTGTGGTAAAAATCAAGCGGGCTTTGTCAATGTCATTGAGATCAGAAACAGAAACTCCATCGTCCTTTAGTTGGTAGATCTGATACCCCTGAAACCGGTACTTTCGCTGCTCATCCGTTACAGTTTGTCCGCTTGTGGTAGCAGTAGGAATTCCGGGATCGAGCGCTTCGTATGTTTCATTGAAATTGTTCGAGAGAGAATTATCATTGGTCAGATACAAAATGATTTCATTTTCGAGTTCCTGCACTGTTACATCAGGGGCATCGGGACCTGAGACGATCTCAAAACAGTTGTCGAACAGAGCCTGAGCCTTATCATCGGCGATGCGGAGGAGCTCTACGCTTTCGAATGGATTTCCGCCAGTTGCACGGGTCCATACCACTCCAACGGTAATGTTGTTGTAATCACCCGGTGCCAAGGTAAACGGCCCTGCTGATTGTAAGAATAGGCGGTCGCCGGGAGGGTTTCCAGCTGTTTGCTCCGTCCACGGCTCCACTTGGATGCCTTGCGTGCCCCAGGCAAAAGGATCCGTATCACCCGGGAACATGTAATCGGCGGGAATGGTAAGGTCTGTACCCGAAGTCGGAGTTAAGCCATCACCGTAGTAGCTCATTCGTTGTCCGTTCCGCCAGAAACCGCGCATGTACCCGTAGTACTGTGCGGCCGTTGTTGGCGGACCATTTTGGGCTCCTGCAAAGTTGTAGTACAAGAATTTGCGCATTCCATAGCGCTCATTGTCGATCACCTCATCCCCATAACCAATTCCGATGCCTTGGTACGGAATTCCAAGTGAATCAATAGCATCACTGAAATTCGTTGTAAGAGGGTTATCTATGCCATCCGCATCTTGGTAGGGTCCTTCGAAGAAGTCCACACCCATGGCAGGTGGATTTTCACCGTATCCCAGGGAGATAGAGCTTGGGTCATCAAAAGCATCGCCGTTGTAGGCGTATCCAAGTCCTCGTTGCACGTCACACCCAACATAGTCATCTGGAAAACCACCGATATCGCAGTCTACCCAAGCTCCAAAATAGGTTTCAGTGAGTGTTTGGGTACCTTGGTTGATCAAGACGTAGTTGTAAAACGTCATGTTATTGATCTCATCATTGGTGGAGAAGGCGAACGCTTGCGCGCGGATTTCCATACCAATTGGTTCTCCTTCTGATTCGGTATGGATGTTTCCTTTATCGTTGAAGATCCAGAACAAATTGAAATCCCCGTAAAGCGGCACTTGGTCTTCTCTTCTTCGCTCTTTGCAGTTGATGTCTTGCAGGAAATCGTACCACGGATAATCTCCGGCGCTTGGGTCATACGATCCATCTCCATCAAAATCGTAAAATGGGGCGAGGTAAAAATCTTGATTCAAGGCTACATTACCGTGGGCGGGATAGTCGAAAAAATAAGATGGAATGCTATAGGCGAGCAAACCGGCCTCTGTGAGGTCGCATTCTGGATTTTGCAGGCACTCAAAATACTGGCGGTGGCGAATTGCATCGGTTCGCAGGGTGGTGGTAAACTTATCGTAATCCAAGCATGTCGATTCATCCACTTCAGCTGCACCATCGTTGGAGAGGGGGCCAGGCCAAAAGTCGTTACCGTTACCATAGCGCATGGCTGCCATTTTCAGCTGCAAGTCGGGTGAAAGCCCTCCCATCCACAAAGCTCCGCCGTAGATTACGCCTACGCCTTCGTTTTTCGGAACATCGTAAGCCCCTGTGCCGGTAGCACGGTTGTGCCAAATAGCTCCATTTGTTGCGATGAGTGCCCGAACGTTATTCCATTCAAGATCGCGAAGTGCGGTAGCAGGAGCACATCCGGCCGCTCGTGAAGGAGATTCAACCTGCTTCGAACGAACAGATGCCACGTATTCATCTTTGGATTGTGCTGTAGACTCTATAGTCAACAGACTGACAATCAATAGTATACTGAGTGTTCTCATGATCAGAATTAGAAATGGAAAGATAAT
>JBJOIB010000148.1:0-2920 GCA_046047375.1 Bacteroidota bacterium | reverse complement strand
GGAAGATGCTAACACGGGGGTCATTTCTTCGATCGAAGACCGACAGAATTACATTATTCGCAAGTCAGTAAACCTCAGCAAAGAGGCGCACATCGTAGCGTGTAACATCGATCGGGCTTTTTTAGTGGTAACCCTTGACAGACCTAAAACATCGCTTGGATTTATCGATCGCTTTCTTGTAACAGCCGATGCTTACAACATTCCAGTGACCTTGCTCTTCAATAAAATTGACCAATACGATGAAGAATTGATGGAGGAGATGGAATGGATGGAAGATATGTACGCCTTTTGCGGATACGACAGCATGCGCATTGAAGCGGTCAATGGTGTGGGTATCGATGCGGTTCGCGCGCGAATGCTTGATAAAATCAGCCTGGTATCAGGACATTCAGGAGTGGGTAAAACTACGCTGATCAACCAGCTGGTGCCGGGATTGAATCTGAAAACAGCGGAAGTATCGGATTCGCACAACAAAGGAAAACACACCACTACGTTTGCCGAAATGCATAAGTTGCCCGAAGGAGGTTGGATCATCGATACTCCCGGGGTGAAGGGATTCGGGTTGGTGGATATTCCTAAGGAAGAGTTGCACCATCATTTCCCGGAGATATTTCGACTACTCGCCGATTGTAAGTTCCACAACTGCTTGCACCTCAATGAGCCAGGCTGCGCCGTCCGCGAAGCTGTAGAGAAAACCGAACTTCCTGAGGAACGATACCGCAATTACCTCGCGATGTACCATGAAGACGACGGGCCCTATCGTTCATAGTCTAACCCGCAATAAATGGCGGTACCCGCTGGATTCGATTGCGGTAATCAAGCGTTTTTCCATCGAAATAAACCATCTTTCTGTTGGCCGCTCTTAGCAAGGCATCACCTGCCGCCACATCCCAAATCATACAAGGAGAGAAACGCACATATCGGGTGTTCTGCCGCTGAATTACTTCGCAAAATTTGGTTGCGGCACCATGGGCTTCAACCGTCAATGCCGCGTTCAGACTTCTTTCTTTTTCAATGAAACGATCAAGAGCAGGATGCGGATGAGACCGGGACACAACCAAACGCGGTGCGTGTTCTTCGGGAGAAACTGCATGTGACTGACGTGTCTGTTCGTTGTAAAGAAGAACTCCAGTGGCTGCTGACCCGTACCATACTTCGTAACGCATTGGAATGGCAATTACACCCAAGACCGGGATGCCATGGTCAATTAGGGCTATGTTCACCGTAAAGTCTGGCCGGTTGCGAATGAACTCCTTTGTTCCATCGAGTGGGTCAATGAGCCAAAAGCGATGATGAGGAACATAGTCATCATCAACACCGTCTTCTTCTGAAACCACAGGGATAAGTGACGATGCTAAATGTTCAACGATGATCCGGTGGGCGGCGAAATCAGCTTGCGTTACTGGGGAGTCGTCGGCCTTTATGGTTACCGCATTGCTTTTGGTAACATACTCGCGCAACACAGCACTTGCTGCAATGCCCGCCAATTGTGCCATTTCAAGAAGTGCATCCACAAAGGCTAAGGTATGAAACTTTGTTTTGTAGCGAATACTCCCCTTAAACCATTCGTACATTCACCACCTACTTTTAATAACTCCATTGCTGGCGAGGTATCAAATAAAAGGAAATATTACCTTTGCCGAGTCTCAAACAGGGGTGCCGGAGATTGGTAGAGACTGATTCCGGCTGAGATTATACCCTTTGAACCTGTCTGGGTAATGCCAGAAAGGGAGCGGGTTAAAAAGTGCGACTGCCTGCCCTTGAGCAGTCGGTGTTTTAACATAATTGTTTGATGTATGAGACTGTTTTTTATTTTTCTTTTCGGATTGATGTCCGTTCCATTATTCGCCCAAACGGCATCTATTTCAGGAACCATCAAAGGCCCAACGGGTGTACCGCTCGAAGGCGCAGTGGTCGTAATCGAGAATTCACCCCACGGTACGCTCACCGATGAGCAGGGGAAGTACAAACTTTCAGGCTTTAGTCCGGGTTACTATGTCATTGTTGTAACACACGTGGGATTCAAATCCATTCGCGAGGCAATTCAGATCGAAGGCGATTTTTCCCGCGATTTTACACTTGGGAAAGACAGTATGTCTGACCCGCTGATAGACCTTATACCTCCATTGCCTGCACCAGCCAGTGTAGAACAAGTGGTTGCGATAGAAGCGGTTAGTATTACTGCCGATTTCTCGCGCGCGATGAACAGCGTTTTTGCCGGCAGCAATGTTAAACAAGAAGACATTCAGGAGATCAACCACGGGCAAGATATGCCGTATTTGTTGCGCTTTACACCTTCTGTTGTTACCACTTCAGACGCCGGAACAGGCATTGGGTACACCGGAATGCGCATTAGGGGGAGTGATCAGAGTAGAATCAATGTAACCATCAACGGTATTGCTTACAACGATCCCGAATCACAGCAAGTGTTCTGGGTCAACCTCCCGGATTTTGCCTCCAGCGCTGATAATATCTCCATCCAACGCGGCCTTGGTACATCCGTGAATGGTGCCGGTGCTTTTGGGGGTTCAGTAAATGTTGATACCAAGCACATCCACCCGGTAGGGTATGGAATCATTTCTAACAGCGCAGGTTCTTTCAATACATTCAAACATACCGTACAGTTCGGTACCGGGCGAATCAACAACGCGTGGTCCATGGAAGGTCGGCTGTCGCAGATAACCAGCGATGGATACATCGATCGGGCGTCGGCCGATTTGAAAAGCTACTACCTGGCAGGAGAGTGGAATCCAGGTCGTATTTACGTGAAAGGTATTGTGTTTGGCGGACGTGAGGTGACTTACCAATCATGGTTCGGAACACCGGAAGCACGTTTGAACAACGATGAAGCAGGTATGCTGACCTATGCAGCCAACAACGGATTGTCTGAGACAGAAACAGATAACTTGTTGAATGCGGG
>JBJOIB010000147.1:0-3929 GCA_046047375.1 Bacteroidota bacterium | reverse complement strand
CCACCTCCCACAACAAAATTCTTCATTTCGATAGCCACTGCCCTTTTCATCTCAGAAACTTTTTTGAATCCGAGCGCACTGGCTGTGGCTTCTTGAGAGCGCACTTCTTCTTGATACCAAGCCGCGTTTCTGAAACTCCGGTAAAACTTTCCGTACTGACCGGTAAAATCTTCATGGTGCAGGTGGAGCCAATCGTACTTTGGCAGCTCACCACGAATCACCTCTTCATCGTACAAGACGGTATATGGAATTTCTGCATAGGTAAGCACCAAGGTAACAGCATCATCCCATGGCAACTTGTTTTTTGGAGAGTAGACTGCAATTTTAGGAACGACTTCCAATTTAACACGCTCCATGTTGACTTCCGGGTCGTTGATCTCATTGTAAATTTGCTGTGCTTGAACATCGGCAATTACTTGCGCGGTCACGCCGCGGATGGTGCATTCAGCCTGAATATCAGGGTAGTTTCCGATCAAAAAACTTCCACCTCGATAATTCAACAACCACTCAACTTCAATATTATTTTGCAGCACCCAATACGCTATTCCGTAAGCTTTCAGATGATTTACCTGATCATCATCCATAGGAATGAGAAGCTTAGAAGCATCCACCTGAAAGGTGAAAAGCATAACGAGAGCAGCAAATAGAAACCGGATCATAGGTTAAAATTACGAATACATTGTGAAACCAAGCTAAGACGCGTGATCAGCGGCTGTTAAAAATCTAAAAAGGAGGTTCAAAACCAGGTTTATCCATCATTTCGTCATCGTCTGGCTCATTCATGCGCGAACCCAATATAACAGTTTTTGGCTGGGATTCGAATGAAGTGCTGGGCCGCATAGACGGTGTAAAGGAGGCTTCTGTATCGAAGGAATCGTAATTCGCGAACTTAGCCAGATGTCCGATGAACCTCAAATTGATCGTTTCCAATGCACCATTTCTGTGTTTCGCTATGATTAATTCACCAAGTCCTCTTGGGTCGAGTCCACGCGGGTGCTCATCGGGAGAAGTGTATCCGTAGTATTCTGCGCGATAAATAAATGCGACTATATCAGCATCTTGTTCAATCGCACCTGATTCACGAAGATCCGAAAGCAATGGTCTTTTATCGCCACCGCGTGTTTCCACAGATCGGGATAATTGCGAAAGAGCAATGATTGGCACGTTCAGTTCTTTCGCTATGCTTTTGATGGATCGTGAAATAGACGAAATCTCTTGTTCACGATTGCCCTTTCCGTCACCACCAGCTGTCATGAGCTGCAAGTAGTCAATGATGACCATATCTATACCATGTTGCGCCTTTAACCTTCTGCATTTAGCGCGCAATTCAAAAATAGACAATGCCGGTGTGTCATCGATGAAGATGGGCGCTTTAGACAACTTACCTATTCGTTGATGCAGCTGTTGATATTCATAATCCTCCAGCGTACCCTTGCGAAGTTTTTCTGCTGAAAGTGCTGTTTCACTGGCAATCAGACGTTGAACAAGCTGAACACCAGCCATTTCCAGAGAAAAAACAGCCACTGGAACACCATGATCAACAGCCATGTTTCGCGCCATAGAGAGCACGAAAGCTGTTTTACCCATACCTGGACGTGCGGCAAGAACAATCATATCGGAACGCTGCCACCCGCCTGTAAGACGGTCCAATTCCGTAAACCCGGAAGGCACCCCACTTACACCGTCTTTGTTTTTGATTGCCGCTTCGATATTAGTGATTGCCTCGCGAACGAGGTTTGTCATGTTATCGTAGCTTTTGCGGATATTTCCCTCTGCAACTTGAAACAGATTCGCCTCTGCCTTGTCAAGAAGGTCGAAGACATCCGTAGATTCTTCATAGGCATCTTTCATGATTTCATTCGACACGCGAATCAGTTCACGTTGGATGTGCTTTTGAGCCACGATTCGGGCGTGCTGTTCAACATTCGCAGTGCTTGCTACGCGGGTGGTAAGGCTTTGCACATAGGCGGCCCCTCCGGCAATTTCGAGAACAGCTTTGGAAAGAAGCCGATTTTTGACTGTAAGAATATCGATAGGCTCACTTTGCTGAAAGAGATCAATGATAGCTTCAAAAATATGAGCATGAGCTTCTTTATAGAAGCTTTCCGGTTTGAGAATATCGATCGCTGCGTTGACGGCGCTTTGTTCGAGCATCATGGCTCCGAGTACAGCCATTTCGAGGTCAATGGCTTGCGGGGGGAGTTTTCCGCCTAGTTGTTCACCCACTGCTTTGGGAGAAATTCCGGCAAACATCCGTTCATTTCTTTTCGTTTCTTTTCTCGGTTCCATAGGGGGGCAAAAATAGGTAGCGGAGGGAGAATAAAGATGCGAAAATGTGATTGAAGTATTCACGAACTATCACCAACGTTATTAACATTTGGTGGATATCCGAATGGAAATAATGCGAAAGTCCCTCATTATCGAGATGACTGCCACCAATACTGAAATACATATCCTGAAAGCCTGAAATCAAGCCTTCATTATCTAGATTCTCAAGCCTAAGTCTCTTTTTATATTCATCGCTTTCCCAGACAACGAATCATTCTAATCAAATGCGATTGAGGTTTCGAAAAAGTCTGTATTTCAAAATGCTTTCTGCTATCTCATATATCACTCCTGAAATTGAACGATTCACAGGTGGCACTCATCTCGATAATAAGAAAGAAAAAAACGAAAGACTCAATAGAACTAGTCACACACTTCAGTAAATTTAAGCCATGCACCGCTTCACATACCTCCTCCTCATCCTCCTGGCCTGCAAAAAAACAGACAACCTACCCCCTTCCGTTCAAATCACTTCCCCTTCAACACCTAATGCCAACTTCGAATACAACCAACCTATTCCGATTCAATTTTCTGTTTCCGACAACAACGAACTCCGCTCCTACTCTATCATCATCTACGATCAAAATAGAAACATCGTCCTGAATAACGCCACTGCTGCTATCAGTGGAAAATCTCAGAATATCAACACTTCCATAGATCTTAATGATAAATACATGGCAAGCGGCACCTATTCGCTTGAAATCATCGCCGAAGACGAAGCTGGTAACGTTGGATTCGATTACCTTCCTTTTAACTATTTCGAGCTACCTCTTCAACGAAAAGCACTCTTGATAAGCCGAAATACCAATGGCACACAATTGGATTCTCTCGCAAACGGAGTTGTTTACCCTGCCTTGTCCGCTGCTTCACCGCATGCAATGATTTTCGCTGGCTCCCGGTTTGGAGAAATTATAGTCGGTGGGAATACAAACCCCTATCTCGACTTCTGGTCGTTTCCCGAGCTAGAACCACTCAACCTTTTCTTTGCCCAAAATCCACTCAACGACCAGTATGTTCAACATATAGTATTTCACCCAACCCGAAAAACATATCTCGTAGCAGTCAGTGACGGGCGTGTGTTGGAATTTCAAAAGGAGGGCAACTTGCTCGCCTCGAGAAATATTGAAGTGGGCTACTTCCCTGAAAAGGTCTTTCCACATGATAAGGATATGATTTGTGTGCTGCGAAACACGAACTTAGGTAACCGTATTCTGGCCAGATACAATCTACCTTCCGGATCACTAGCTGCGTCTGCTTCATTGAACTTCGAGGTAATTGAATTGATCCAAAACGGAACAGACACGTATATAGTCGGCAATCAAAATGGTTCCGGGGTAATCAAATTTCTATCAGAAAACCTACAAACCTCGAACTACCCATTTTTCAACCCTATCGAAGAATTTCACTATGCGCTTAGCCTTACAAATGGTTGGCTTGCTATGGCGTCAACTTCCGGAATAACGCAACATCGATTAGGAACTTCGATTTTTTTGAGTGGTTCATTGAATGGAGTAAACGCCATCGATATGAGTTTTGACCCTGCAAATGCGCTTTTATTCGCCTTGTCGGCGGATGGTCGGGTACATTCAGTCAATCTGAATTCG
>JBJOIB010000146.1:0-4750 GCA_046047375.1 Bacteroidota bacterium | reverse complement strand
CAGCGTGTGAAAGCTACACATCGCCCAGCGGGGCATACACTTGGACAACTTCGGGTCAATACCTCGACATCATACCCAACACATTTAATTGCGACAGTTTGATCACCATAAACCTCACCGTAGGCTATCCATCGGAGTCGAGCATTGATGCTGTTGCGTGTGGATCGTACACAGTGCCATCCGGGAACAACACGTATGTTGAGTCTGGAACGTATTTCGATATCATTCCTACTCAACTCGGCTGCGATAGTCTTCTCACCATTCATTTGGTCGTGAACAACAGCACTTCCAATGAAATAGACGTACAAGCATGCAGCAGCTACACACTTCCGTCTGGAAATGAAACCGTTACTGAGTCTGGTGATTACTTCGATATCATTCCCAATGTTGCTGGATGCGATAGCTTGTTGACGATACATCTCGAAATCACCACCTTCGATCTGACCATTGCCCAGACCGAAAATCAGCTTACTGTTGCAGAAGCGAATGCATCGTATGTATGGGTGAATTGTCCGGATTTAACACCAATTGAAAATCAAACAAATCAAACCTTCTCCCCAACAGAAGATGGCGAATATGCCGTAATTGTGACAATCAATGAATGTTCAGAAACGTCGGAGTGTTTCTCGTACATCTACCAAAATGTTGCAGAAGAAAGTCAGCTACTGACTAGTATTTACCCAAATCCATCCAGTGGTCTATTCTTTATAGACCTCAAACAACCCCTTGAAGACGTCTACATTACTGTTTTTGATTTTTCAGGAAGAACCATTTATCGAAATGCCATGGCACGTGCAGAGCGCATTGAACTATCTCTGGCAGCATCAGCTGGCATGTATTGGCTTTCGGTTGAATCAAAAGGAAAACGAAGTGTTACCAAACTCATGGTTGACTAGCACTAAAGGCTGCAGAACGACTTCAAATCAACGCTCGATCTTTGCTCAAACCCACCGGCAAGCCACTTCGGCGACAAGAACCCGCTGAAACCATGAATTTGGCCTCCTGATCCAAGTTATTCTCAGATTCCTTAAAGGCGCACTACAAACCTGTTCGAAATCGAACACCTCGTCCCATTATCGAACAGTTTTCATTCTCAGTTAAATTTTTAAATATCTGTTTTTCAATTACTTAGATTGTGGCATGTTCTTCGACTTTTGGTAGACAAGAACATCAACATGGACAAATTAATTTCACCTCAAGAGCAAAGCAAACGACGTCGGAAGCGCATCTTTCGGGTGCTTTTGGCAGCGGTAGGACTGGTAGTACTTTGGAGAGTTACGATTGGACTTGTTACACCTTCTATCGACATCGAACAACTCATAATTGCTGAAGTGAATCGCGGAGAAGTAATGCAAACACTCACCGCATCAGGCACAGTGATTCCAGCATACGAATACACCCTCAACGCTCCTGTTGTGAGTGAAATCAAACAAATCAAAAGGAGGAGCGGAGAAGCTGTTCAACAGGGTGATGTGATCCTGGAATTGGATCAAGAGTATACGGCATTGGAATTTGAAAAACTCAATGACGAACTGATGATGCGCCGTAACAACCTCAATATGCTCAAACTGGATTTCGACAAATCCCTGCGCGAACTAGAACTGCAACATCAGATTACTTCACTCGAAATGGATGAAATGGATGCTCAAATCGAGTCTCAAGCGCGCCTCGTCGAAATCGGAGGTGCAACGGCAGAAGACCTAGAAAAAGCAAAGCTGCAATTCCAAATCATGCAGATTGAAAAGAAGGTTCAAGAAAATGAACTCGCATTCCGCAGGCAAAAAAATGAAATAGAAAAGCGGAATCTCGAATTGGATTTCGACATTCAAAGCAAGCGCCTTGCGGAGTTGCGCCGGAAACTCAATGAAACCTCCGTTACCGCTGACCGTGAAGGTGTTATTACATGGATCAATGCTGATCTCGGCAAAACCGTTCAAATTGGAGAGCCGCTTGTGCGCATTGCTAACCTGAAGGAATTCAGCATCGAAGCTGTGACCTCTGATCGGAACATGGACTACCTCATAACAGGAACACCAGTGAAAGTGCGCATCAACAGAGAAGAGATAAACGGTACCATCACGCAAACCCTTCCTACCATCGAAAACAATACCGTGCGGTTCTTGGTAACTCTGGAAAACCCCAACCACCCCGCTTTACGCCCCAATCAACGCGTTGAAGTATTCATCGTTACAGGCGTTGCTACTGACACCAAACGATTGAAAATGGGTCCGGCTATCTCCGGTGGTAGCGAACAAGACGTATTCGTGGTTCGAGGTGATGTTGCCTTTAAAACAGCCATTTCCAAAGGCCTTACCAATCCTGATTTCCTCGAAATAAAGTCAGGACTTGAAGTTGGAGACCGTGTGATCTTATCAGATATGAAAGACTACAGCCACCTAACCAAAATCAAAATCAAGCTATGACGCGCTTCATCATCTTGCTCCCGTTTTTGATCTCGGTTGCTGCGCAATCACAGACGGATCTCGATCTCGACACCTATCTTGAGGCAGTTGTGACTGAAAGCTTCGGGGTAGAGCTGGCTCAATCCGCCCATCAACAGGCACGGAGCAGCTACAAAGTCTTCAGCAGTGAAATGCTGCCACAGGTGCGTTTGAATGCAAACCTCCCAACCTACAGCAGAACATCAACCTCGGTGGTGCAGCCCAATGGTAGTATCTCCTTTCAACCGCTCAACCAAAACCTGGCTTCTGTTACCCTTTCTGCCACTCAACCGGTGGGATTCACGGGGGGACAGCTATTTATAGAAGCAGGACTTGACCGATTTGACGATTTCGGACGGTCTTTCAGCCAATACAATGGGGTTCCTTTTCGCATCGGATATGCCCAATCCTTGGTAGGATTTAACGCCTACAAATGGCAGCGAAAAATAGAAGCCTCGCGTTTGAACTTCGCCGAAAAGCAAAAAATCGCAGCTATTAATGCTGCTATCACCGATGCTACAAACCTCTACTTCAACGCACTCATCGCAAATACCAACCTTGCACTCGCTGAAAGCAATTGTCAACTCAATGAAAAATTGCTGATTCTTGCTGAAGAACGCTATCAACTCGGTAAAATATCACTCGAAGAAAAACTTCAAATGGAAGCAGAATTTAAGCTATCTACCCTGCAAGTGGCTCAAGCGAAAAAAGAAGTAAACCAGGCGAATCTCAGCATGTCAGCTATCCTCATGTCAGCCCCCCTTGCCAAAACCCAGCTGAAAGCTCCAGATGCCTTTGTTGCAAAGCTGCCGTCATCGGCAGAGTTAAAGGCGCTAGCTATGGAGAACGCTGTTGATGTGAATTTGAACTCCTTAGAATTGAACAGATGGCGCGAAGCAGCCGCCAGACGACGGGCTGAAAACGGAATCCAACTGCAAGTGTATGCAGCCAGCGGACTCGTGCGCAGCGGAAGTCAAATTAGCGACATCTATACCTCCCCTTTCAGTGAACAGCAGATTCAAGCCAGTATTTCAGTACCTCTGGTGGATTGGGGAAGACGCTCAGCCATCAAATCAAACGCTAAAGAACAAGTTCACGTGGCTGAGCTAACCCTCGAACAAACCAAGTTGAACGTTCAATCCATGGTCGATCAACTGATTCTCGATATGGAAGAACTCAGCACCCGCCTTGCCTTGCAAAGTGAGATTTTGACCCTGTCAGAACAACGTTACACCATCAACACCGAGCGCTACACAGCAGGCAAAATAACCCTCACTGAATGGGTGTTGGCTCAACGTAATCGCGATCAAGCCAAACGTGACTACCTTGTAAGTTTGCGCGATTTTTACCTCGCCTACTGCACCCTTCGAAGTATCACCGGATATGACATCCGCACCCAATCTACACCTACTTACCAAACCACTAAATGATTCAATATGATACAGTTAACTAACATCACCAAGTGCTATCGAACCGATACGCTAGAGACCACTGCCCTCGATAGAATCAACCTTCAGGTTGAACGCGGCGAGTTTGTATCCATCATGGGACCTTCAGGTTGTGGAAAAAGTACCCTGCTGAACATCATGGGTTTGATCGATTTGCCCACCGAAGGATCGATTCACATCCATGGAAAACAGGTTCATCAGTTTTCAGATAACGCCCTGGCTCAGTTTCGAAATGTCAACATCGGGTTCGTATTTCAAAGCTTCCACCTCATCCCTGAACTCAATGTCATCGATAACGTAGAGCTGCCTTTGCTGTATCGAAAAACCAACGCGAAAGACCGCAGAGAAAAGGCGAAACAAGCGTTGGCTGCGGTTGGATTGTCGAACCGCATGGAGCATTATCCAAACCAACTGTCGGGAGGTCAAAAACAACGCGTCGCCATTGCCCGAGCCATTGTAGGTCAGCCGAGTATCTTACTCGCCGATGAGCCAACTGGAAATCTCGACAGCGTAATGGGCAATGAGGTCATGGATATCCTGCTCCAACTCAATCAAACGCTTCTAACGACCATCGTCATGGTTACACACGACGAAGCTATGGCACAAAAAACCCATCGTTTGATTCGTCTTTTTGACGGACGTGAAGTTGTTTCCAACCACCTCTAATCCCGAACAAACCATGTTGAAAGCAAATCTCAAACTCGCTATTCGGGTGCTGAAAAGAAGTCCGTTCTTCACGGCCATCAGCCTGTTCGGCATCAGTTTTACCCTGGCCGGTCTCATGCTAATCGTAGCCTTTCTACAAAATCAATTCGGCAACAACGCACCGCTAGGACATGCCGACGATTTGGTTTACCTCAT
>JBJOIB010000145.1:0-10193 GCA_046047375.1 Bacteroidota bacterium | reverse complement strand
AACTGATACCAATGCATCTTTCAACTGGTAAACCTGATATCCCTCAAATAAATAAGAGCGTGTCAATGAATCCAATTGTTCACCACTTGCCAGTTCTCCTGGGATACCCGGGTCGAATTGCACGTAGGTTTCGTTGAAATTGTTCGATACTTGGTTTTCATTGGTCAAGTAAAGAATGACTTCGTTCTCCAATTCTTGAACCGTTACATCTGGTGCATCAGGACCTGAGATGATTTCGAAACAGTTATCAAACAAAGCTTGAGCCTTGTCGTCTGCTTCACGCACCAATTCAACTGATTCAAATGGATCACCACCGGTTGCACGAGCCCATACAACACCTACAGTGATGTTGTTGTAATCACCAGGAGCAAGTGTAAAAGGACCAGCAGCTTGAATGAAACGACGGTCGTTAGGCGGGTTACCTGCAGTCTGCTCTGTCCAAGGATCCACAGCAATACCCTGAGTACCCCAGTTGTTCGGGTCGGTTTCACCCGGGAACATGTAGTCCGCCGGAATATCCAAATTTGCACCTGTTGAAGGGTTAACCCCATCACCACCATAAACCATCTTCTGGTTGTTCTTCCAAATACCGTTCATGTAATTGTAGAAGTGCTGAGGAGTTGTAGGCTCACCATTGATAGGGTTTGATGAGTTGTTGTAATATACGAAGCGACGCATACCGAAACGCTCGTTGTCGATTACATCATCACCGTAACCAATACCAATACCTTGGTAAGGAATACCCAATGAGTCAACGGCATCGCTGAAATTGGTGGTCAATGGGTTGTCAATATCATCTGCATCTTGGTAAGGACCTTCAAAGAAGTCTACACCTACTGCCGGTGGATTCTCCTGATAACCTGGCGAAGACGATGTTGCTTCGTCAAAAGCATCACCATTATAAGCGTAACCAAGACCGCGTTGAACGTCACAACCAACATAGTCGTCAATAGAGGTACCGACGTCAGCATCTACCCATTGTCCAAAGTACGTCTGACCCAATGTCTGTGTACCCTGGTTGATCATAACGTAGTTATAGAACGTCATGTTGTTGATCTCATCCTGAGTTGAGAACGCAAACGCTTGCGCTCTGATTTCCATACCAATCGGTTCACCTTGTGATTCAGAGTGAACGTTTCCTTTGTCGTTGAAAATCCAGAAGAATGTTTGGTCACCGAACAATGGCACAGGGTCTGTTCTACGACGCTCCTTACAATTGATTTCTTGCAAGAAATCGTACCAAGGATAGTCTCCCGCACTTGGATCGTAGTTGGCATCACCATCATAGTCATAGAAAGGTGCCAAATAATAGTCTTGACCAAGAGCTGTAATACCGTGTGCTGGATAATCAAAGAAATAAGACGGAATAGAATAACCGGTCAATCCGTTCGCTTCCAAATCACAGTTCGGATCGTTCAAACATTCGAAGTATTGGCGATGACGCTGAGCATCCGCACGCTGGCTTACAAAGAATCGGTCCCATAGTTCACAGGTTGATTCGTCTACTTCAGCTGCCCCATCGGTTGTGAGTGGACCTGTCCAGAAGTCGTTACCATTGGCGCGGAAAGTTACTGCAGCCAATTTCAGCTGTTGGTCAGGGGATATACCACCCATCCAAAGTGCTCCGGCATAGAGTGAACTAACATCACCCGCAGCAGGTACCACATAAGCAGCACGGCTGGTTGAACGATCTTGCCACATCGATCCACCGGTTTCAATTTTAGCTCGAACGTTGTTCCATTCGAGGTCGCGTATACCTGTTGCAGGTGCACATGCAGCCGCTCGTGTGCTTTGAGCTTCTGAGATCTGTCCACCATTGTTGGAATTCACCAAATTCCCTTCATACTTGTAAGCGAACACCGGTAAACCCAGCGCTATGGCCATTAAGCATGCAATTCCGTTTTTCATAACCTTCATGGTGTCTTGCATTAAATGATTCATACTCTAGTCCTTAGAAGTCAAGTTTCACACCCAGGCGAATGGTTCTCGGAACGCCAAGGTTAAAAGGGTTATCTACGTACATGCTGTAGTAATTCCGGAAGGACGCAGGTGAGTTCTGTGTATTGATAAGCGGCTGGTATTGCGCAGCTGCTAAGTAACCATCGTCATCAGATACACCAGTGTAACGATATACTGAGTTGATGTTACGCGTATTCAGTAGGTTCGAAACCCACAAGTAAACATTCAAGTTTACTGTTTTTGCCTTATCACCTTCACCGCCGAAAGCAAGAGTGAAGTTCTTATCCAAGTTCATGTCAAGTGTAAACTGCCATGGTAAGCGGCTACCGTTGATAGAACCCTCTGTGCTTGGTGAAATTTCACCGGTCACAGGGAAGGCGATGTTCGAAGCTGTGTAAGGCGTTCCAGATCCCAAGTTAGCGATAAAGTTAACGCCTGTGTTCGCAAAGATTTGCTTGTCACCCAAAACTGGACCGTTGTAGTCTTTTCCTGATCCGTAGCGATAATCGATAGTAGTTACGATACGGTGACGCTGGTCGTAGTTGAATGGCGCAATGGTACGTAGATTAGGTAGACCTGCATTAATCAATGCCAATGCTGTGGTGGTGGTTGAACCTGTACCATCAGCGAACTGCAAAGTATATGAGGTGTTCAAACGTACGTTACCTGTTCTGCGCAAATCGTATGATACAGTCAATCCTTTAACTGTACCAAAGTCGAGGTTTCCAAATGCACGGTACGGACGTGGATATGCACCTGCAAATTGACGCACCTGAATCATATCGCGCAATTCACGATAGAACGCTGAGATCTTCAATGAAGAGGTTCGTGACAATACCTGTTGGAAACCAAGTTCGTAGTCGATCGTTTTTGTAGGGCGAAGATCAGGGTTGCTAATCAACTCGTTACGTGCCTCAATGAACAAATAGTCGATCGGTGAGAAACGGTTGTTACCAGTTGGGCGCTGCGTCAAGATGTCGTAGTGCGCGAAGAATACTGCCTCGTCAGAAATGTTGAACGAGAAAGCAATACGAGGCATGATGTTCACTTGCGGAGTGTAGTCTTCGAAAGCGGATGAACTCAATTCAGCATCAGCACCACCTACAAGCCATGGAGCAGGGAAACCGTTGGTTGAAGCGATCAAGTCTGGGTCTGAAATCTCAGATCCTGATGCGTTGTACCAAGTGTCTCCATTGCGGTAACCAACAATGCCGGTCGGATTTTCAATATCGTCTACGTACACTACATAATCGTCTCCAATGTTGTTTGGAACAACAATAGAATTGTCAAGTGAATTGATCAAATCACCCTGGATGTCTCCTACGGTATATGCTTGTCCAATTACGTAAGGATCTTTCAATACAGGTTGGTTCGCATCGAAACGGTCAATACGAACACCCACGTTGAAGATGATATCGTCGAAGGTAAATTTGTCCATGATGTAACCTGCAATATATACAGGCTCATAAGCACCAATCGGACGTGTGCGGAAACCGTTGTCGTTTGTTTCGTTGAAGAAATCCTCAATGGTTGGACGTCCGCGCTGCTTGTTTCCATGCGCATCATAACCTGAATAAAGAACAAGGTTGTTACCCTGGTTCAAAAGGTCATCAGCACCGAACATGTCGATGGTGAAATCCTCCGGACTCAACGCGTCTACGTTCAAAAAGTCGTTGCCGTTTGGATCCAATCCCAAAGCTTCACGCAAGTTGCGGTCGAATTCAAATTGCCCCGATCCAATCAAACGCTCGTACGAGATGTACTGGTCTGTTCCAATGTTGCTTACGCTGAAATTGGTCGTATCCAACTGCTTGATGTGGCTGTTGGTGTACAAACGAGCCAAGGTCCACAAACCGGTTGGAGCAAGTGAGTAAAATGCGTCTTTACGTTGCTCGTACTCGAAGCCTATCTGCATTGCGTGATCGCCAATGTCTGCAGAACCCGCAGCTGTTACACGGAACTGACTGTTATCGGTCAACCCGTAGTTGTTTGCCTGTGTACCGTAATACGTCCACAAGTTATACGTTGCTGGCGGTGTCTGACCATTCAGAATTGCGTTCCCGTTTCGTACTTCCAACAAGCCGGCATAAGGGCCGCGGTCGTCTGGATCATACGGAGCATAGTCGAATAGACCGAAGTACTGATTATTGATAGCCGCTAGTTCAGGGTTGAACTCAGAAGGCGCAAATGTCACAAGGGTATCTTCCCAACCAACTTGAACATAGGCCAAGCGTTCAGGATTGAATTCATAACTATTCTGCTGATAAATATCGAAGGTTCCCACGTGGCCGTACTTCATGAAATCGTCTTTGTGGGTATCATCTTGCGAACGAGCAAACGATTTTGAATAGTCAACCATCACGGTGTAGAAGATGTTCTTCAAGTTGCTGGCATCAGCTCCTTCTTCTTCTTCGTTGTTGAAACGCTGAGAAAGTTTACCATAAACCCTCCAGTCGAAATTGGTGTTTTCAATGTTGTTTTCTGCGTTCATCAACATGCCGGCATAGCTGAAACCGTGGTTGCGGTTGTAAGCACCAGTAGCACCAAAAGTCAAACTCATGCTCGAAGAGGTATTCACGTCTACCTTGGCAACGAGGTTAGCAGAGCGCGATCCAACATTCAAACGGGTCGGAATTTTTTCAAAATCATCTGCCGTTAAGAAGTCTGCATTAAACAAAGCTCCATTGATTTCCCCTGTTGATGAGATGTTCTGACGCAATGGGTTGTTCAATATTTCTTCTCTTGCTCCTTCTTTCATGCGGTAAACACCACCAAAGGTCGGACGAGGGTCTACCTGACTTGTGTAGTTTCCTGAGAGGAACAACCCGAGCAATGGATCACCTTTTTCGCCATTCGCATCCTTTTTAAATGCGATCGGACCAGAGATCACACCCTCTACGAGGTTGTAACCATATCGGTCAAGACCAACGGCACCTTCACCACTTTTAAATCCAGATGTGATGGCTTCGAAACCACCAAACCACTTGGCAGAAGAGTTCCGAAGGGAGATGTTCATTACACCACCGGTTGCATCACCAATGTTTGCCGGAATACCTCCTGTTAGTACGGATACTTCTTGGATTGCTGATTTAGGAAGGGCAGATGAACCGCGAACTTTCACACCATCAATATAAACCCATGTTCCATCTGGACGTGCACCGCGAATGGTGATTTCACCACCAGTTCCGGCTGTACTTACACCCGCAACGGTAGTCGCAAGACTCGCAGCATCCCGTCCTGGCATTTTGTCAATGTCTTCACGGGTAACTGTACCACCTGACGCACCACCATCACGGTCGATGAGTGGAACAGAGTATTCAACTACTTCTACTTCATCTAGAGCTACCCCAGCAGAAAGTGCAGCATTGGCAAATTGTATTTTATTGGATACAATTTTTACCCCAGTTACACGTTTGGTATTGTAACCTACAAAGGAGTACATTACGTCATATGTACCCGGGTCAATGGGTTTAATGGTGAATTCACCGTCGAAATCGGTGTTCGCTCCAGTGATTTGATTTCCATTCAGGAACACAACCACGTTAACAAATGGAAGAGGTTCTCCGGTTTCTGCATCAGTCACTTTACCCTTCAACGTTCCAGATCCAGCCTGTGCAAAAACAGCTGGTGAAACAAGGAGGGAAAGCAAGAACAGTAAGTAGATCTTACGCGACATACAGTTAAGCTTTGATTACTATTTTCTCAACAAACGGGGGTAAAGATAGAAATAATCCTTTCTGACCCAAAGCCAGAATTTTTTGTGAATCGCTTTTTGTTCAATCCAACTTTCAGCAGGATTTTCACAATCTTTAACCCAAACACGGTCTAAAGATAGTTCGCCAATGTATATCCTGCGAAAAAATTAAAGTAAGAAACTGCGAATAGTTTACAGGTCTAATCCTAAATCTTTAGTTTGCAGTAGGTTACTTAAATCTTTTTTTTCGAAACCAACGCTTATAAAAAGGTGCCTGTTTACCAGAGTTTATACGCTGTTGCCTTTTTTGATTGGCCTTCATGCGCTTACGTGTCGCCTTATCCTGTATATCGTAATGGTGCTGCTGTTTTTTGCTCAAATCCTCCTCCATGCGCGCACGATTTTCTCCCTCTTTGTCGATTTGTTCTTTGCGCTGTTTGTCTGTTTTGGTGCGCTTTACACGCTGAGCAGAGACCGCCTGTGGCGATAGGGTTAAAAAGACTATCGCCGTCGAAAAGAAAAGGAGTTTCAAGATTCGATTCATTGCACCGAAGGTTAATAATAGGAATACGAGAATTTTTCAATTTTTATTGCTTCTGTGGCCTCATCCCTGGTCAACATCGCCGAAATTCTACCATTGCCATCGAGAACCATCTCTCTTCTCCACGTAAGGTTCGCGCCTTTATAGTACAGCACGGTTTCAAGGGTTCCATCAGGTAGATAGCTGAATTTCCACAGTTCTGTTGTTGCGCCCTCTGTTCGTTTTTTCTCTGCCATATAGCCTTGGTCATTGTAACTATATGTAACAACAGATTCTTTCCCGCTTATGGTGTAGCGCTCACGATGCTCAACCAAGTATCCACTTTCATTGTGGGTGTACAAGTGAGAGAGGTAGGGTTTTCCTTCTTCGTTATGAATGACATACTCTACCATGACAGGGGTTCGCTGAATGGCGACAGTATATTCACACGAAATCCAGGTGTCGGCATCTGACGTTCCATCGTTTCGGTATCTGCAAACAGTAGTGGTGTCGCCAGAACTTGTGATTTGTTCGCGGTACAAGCCCCGCTGATCTTTGCGCACATAGGCCATTTCGGCTTGCAAGCCAAAGTATTCAAGAATGGTATCTCGCTTTCCCCAAAACTGACTCGATGTGACGATTTCTGTGCATTGTCCGTTCGAATCGAAATAATATGTTTTGGTTTTGTTCAAAGACTTTATCGGTAAGCCTGTGCGCTTCTCCTGCTCGTCAATACTTATAGACGCGATGCGATTGTTCTTTAAAAAAACAGCGTTAAAAGGCACTTGAAGAAAATCAATCGCACTTTCACCAGGCTTCAACTGCTGCGCCTGTAGAGAAGATATAAATAGTATACTAAGGAATAAGCTGGTCAATCGCATCTTTCGGAGAGGTTACCGGTCGTTGGCACGTTTTATTTTCGCAAACAAATATGGTAGTTTCTTGGGCGTTCTTGCCTTCAAGCAAAGGGAGTTTTCCACCGATACCGCCCAATAACACGATGTTTGGCAGGTACTGTTGATCCAAGGCTCTCGCAAATGCCTGGGCTTCATTCCCAACAATGGCGACTTCCCGGAGTGACCAAGCATGCATGCAGTACAATTGCGCCCAACGGGAGTAGCTTTGCAAGTAATCCCAATTCGACACAATGCCCCGCAACATGGCTTCTGACTTATCTTTTAAATCCTGACGATCAAAAAGAACTCCTAAACGGTGCAGATTCAAGGCCATGACTGAGTTGGATGCCGGAATAACATTATCCATGGTTTCTTGCTTGCGGGCAATCAGTTCTTCATCATCAATAGAAGTGAACCAATACATGAGGCTTGTTCGATCGCCAAATTTGAAATTCACTTTTTCGGTGAGCGCTAACGCGCGATGCAAATAGACTTCGTTGAAGGTAGCTTGATGTAGCTCTATATAGGCATCAATTAGAAACGCATAATCATCTAAAAAGGCGTTAATGCGCGGCTTGCCATCGGTTGCAGTATGAAAAAGATTTCCGCTATTCGGGTCGGTGTACACCTTTTCAATACGCTCAATCAACGCCTCGGCCTTGTGAAGGTAAATGGGGTCGTTGAACGCTCTGTAGGCCTTCGTGAAGCCTGTTGCCAGCTGGGCATTCCAAGACAATATGCATTTGGTATCTGTACCAGGCGCCACACGTTGGCTACGTAAGGCCAATAAAGCACCTAGAGCATTTTCGGTTTTTTGAACCCAAGCATTGCTTTCGTGTTGATGCGCTGTTGCAAATTGCTCTAAATCATCTCGGCGCAATAAAATGTTCTGTCCGAATTCCCAATGGCCCATACCACCCACATGGTACTGTTCTGAAATCACGGCATAATCATCCCCAAGAGCAGCTTTTAATTCGGACTCTGTCCAAACGTAGTATTTCCCTTCTTCTCCTTCGCTGTCGGCGTCGAGCGCACTGAAATATAAACCTGATTGGTGAAGCATTTCTCGCTCAAGCCAAGCCGTGGTTTGATCTACAACCCGCTTATATGATGGTTTTTTAAAGGCGCGGTAGGCATCGCTGTAAAGTGCTATCAACTGAGCGTTATCGTACAGCATCTTTTCGAAATGAGGCACTTTCCACATCGCATCGACAGAATAACGCGCAAATCCTCCACCTACATGGTCATAAATGCCTCCTTGCGCCATCTTATCGAGTGTTAGTTCAGTGAACGCCAAAGCTTTATCATCGCCGCTGAGTGCGGCATATTGAAGCAGGAATAAATAATTGTCGGGTAGGGGAAATTTGGGCGCACGGTTCGGACCGCCCTCGCGCAAGTCCCAGCTCCGCTGCCAATCCATCACTTTTTCTTGTAAAAGTTCGGTCGAATAATCAATTTCATCTTCTACAGGAGGCACAAGCTCGGCAAGCTGAACACCTTGGGTAAGTTTTTCAGCGTATTCTACAACGCGGGCAGAATCAGTAGCATACAGATTGGATAGGGATTGCAGCACCTCAATCCATTGATCGGTTTTGAAATATGTGCCTCCGTAAATGGGTCGGCCATCGGGCAATGTAAAACAGTTGAGTGGCCAACCACCTTGTCCACTCATCAATTGAACAGCACTCATGTATATCTGATCTAGGTCAGGACGTTCTTCCCGATCCACTTTTATGCACACAAAATGCTCATTCATAAAAGATGCCGCCGCAGAGTCCTCAAAGGTTTCTCGTTCCATAACATGGCACCAATGGCAGGCACTGTAGCCTATCGAAACCAACATGAGCTTGTTTTCTGTTCGCGCCTTGGCAAGCGCCACTTCTCCCCAAGGGTACCAGTTTACAGGGTTATGTGCATGTTGGAGCAGGTAAGGACTCGTTTCGTGAATGAGGGCATTGGTGTGGTCAGGCATAGTTTCGTTATGACATGCAATAAGCAAAGGGATTGCACACCAAATCCATGATGCACAATCCCTTCGGATGATTTTCTTTCTGAGATTATTTTTGACGGCGGAATACATATCGGGTAATGAAAATACCCTGGCCGTTATCTGCAGACGGACTCTGTACACCGGAGTTGATGTGTACAAGCTCCCATCCCTCAGCTATATATTGATTAACGCGCTCAATTATAACTGCATCGTTGTTGCTGATGTTTCCAAAATTGATCCCCACCATGCTGTAGAAGTTCTTAAGTTCTTTCTCTACCAAAGTGCCGTTGAGGTCTGTTGTCAACAAGCGAGAACGACCTAAACCACCGGGAATGATGGATTCAACGGCAGAAATCTGCTTGTACTCGTACATCAGTGGTTCGTTGTCGCTAAATGCTGAAACCGAGAGGATAATGACTGCAGCGGTCAGGAGCACCAATAAATAGTTAGCGGTGTCTTTCATTGTGTCAAAAATGTTTGTTTGTTTTTAGCTATCTTTTCGAAAACCTCGTTTCGAAGGTCTAAATTTGAATCAAATTCTATTCCAATGGCACGTATCATCCTGATGTTATTCATAGGTGTATTGTTCACATCCACTGCTTACTCGCAGGATGGAATAACGCTGACCCTCGATAATATTGTTCTGACTACCCCTGATGGCACACTATCCGGAGCTAGCCAAGAGTTGTTTCTCGCTAGAAGAAAAGTGAACCGTTTCGTTTTGGTAAGCGGTGCAAATGCAAGCGTGACCGCGAACATTCGGATTCGCCCATACCAATCGAGAAATCAACACAAGGATGGAGGAATTCAGATGCGCGTGAAGTACATTTGCACGCACAATGGAAAACGCAGAAAGGTTCGTACTACCCGCGTTTTTTTCCTTGAAAGTAACAGACAATTTTCTGAAAATCAAACATTTGTGTTTGACTCGGGATTGCGGAATTCGCGATTGGATTTATCGTTTAACGGCTCTATGCCGCGTTAGAATATGTGGAAAGATAACGAGATTTTTAGCTTGATTGACGCTGAAAAAGTGCGTCAAACGGAAGGTTTGGAGCTCATCGCCTCCGAAAATTTTGTGAGTGATCAGGTCATGGCTTCTATGGGCTCAGTCCTAACAAACAAATACGCCGA
>JBJOIB010000144.1:0-4729 GCA_046047375.1 Bacteroidota bacterium | reverse complement strand
ACAGAATAAGTTAGGCCTTTTTCGGCAATGGTGATAGATTTAAAGCCATGTTCCTTTAATCTGTTTTTCCAGAGCGGCATTACATCGGCGTCGCCATGCACCAGAAAGGTCTGTTTCACCTTATGAGCATCGATGCAAGCGAGTGTTTCGAGCATTTCCTGATAATCGCCATGTGCACTAAAAGAGCCCATTACTTCTACGTGCGCGCGGCGATCGTAAATCTCTCCAAAAATGCGCACGCGTTCATCGCCGCGCGCCAAACGATGCCCCAGAGAGCCTTCTTCGCAATGTCCCACAATGAGTACGGTAGTACTTGGTTTTCCGATATTATTGGCCAGGTGGTGTTTTATTCTTCCTGCCTCGGCCATACCCGAGGCAGAAATGATTATGGCCGGAGTTTTAAGGTGGTTGAGTTCCTTGCTTTTGGACACATCGCGAATGTATTGCAGTTTTTGAAATCCAAAAGGATCGGGATCGGATTTAAGATATTCCTGCACGTTTTCGTTGAAACATTCAGGATGACTACGCATGATGTCTGTTGCTGCAGTGGAGAGCGGACTATCCACAAAAACGGGAATTTCAGGCAGTCTTCTTTCGTTTGAGAGGCGATCGAGCGCATACACTATTTCCTGGGTGCGACCCACGCTAAAAGCGGGAATGATGAGTTTTCCCTTTTTCATGACACAGGTTTCGATTACCACTCGTAATAATTCGTCGATAGAACGTGTTTCTTCATCGTGCAATTTATCGCCGTAGGTCGATTCGGTAATGAGCACATCGCACTGAGGAAAGCTTTGCGGCTTGCGAATGATTCGCGGATTCTGACGCCCAATATCACCGGTAAACGTAAGCCGTTTGGTTTGGCCGTTTTCATCCACCGCCAGGTGAACCATTGCTGAACCCAGAATATGACCTGCATCGGTAAAAAGCACACGTATGCCTTCGAGCACTTCCACTTCGGAATTGTAGGGGATTGTTTTGAAGTACCGAATACAATTTTGCGCATCCTCGGTGGTATAAAGCGGCTTCAATGGAGTTTCGCCTCGAGCTATACGCCTTTTGTTGAGGTATCTGATATCATTTTCCTGAATATGCGCAGAATCTTCGAGCATAATCCGGCATAAATCCTTGGTAGCCGGTGTGCAGTAAATGGGGCCTTTATATCCCTGCGCCACAAGCGCAGGAATCAATCCCGCATGATCGATGTGCGCATGCGAGAGCAATAAAACATCCACTTCGGACGGATCGAACCCGAAATGGCGGTTTAGTTTATCGCTATCGGTCCCGTGGCCTTGAAACATGCCGCAGTCGAGCAGGATTTTATACGTCCCGGTTTCGATGAGGTGCTTACTTCCGGTAACAGTTCCGGCTGCGCCGTGAAAGGTAATATTCATGAGTTCAAACGTACGAAAATGAAGCTTTGCCGAAAAAAATTACTTTTGTCTGAAATAAAAAACGCATGAAGTTAGATATTCTGGCCTTTGGAGCGCATCCCGACGATGTGGAGCTTGGTTGTGGGGGGATGCTTATTGCCGAGGCAATGAAGGGACGAAAGGTAGGCCTGGTTGATTTAACTTATGGAGAGCTTGGAAGTCGCGGCACAGTGGACATACGAAAGCAGGAGGCACAGCAGGCCGCACAAGTGATGGGAGCGGCATTGCGGGTTAATCTGGGTATGGCCGACGGGAAGTTTGAAGTAAATGATGCCAACAGGGCAGCCATTATCCATCTTATTCGGACGTATCAACCAGAAGGAGTTTTGGCCAATGCACCTTACGACCGGCATCCCGACCACGGGCGGGCAAGTTTACTGGTGGAGGAGTCGGCTTTTCTGGCAGGCTTGGTAAAATGGCAGAGCGAAGGCGTTGAATGTACGCCATGGCGACCCAAGGCAATTTACAAGTACATGCAATTTATCCATTTTAAGCCCGATTTTGTGTATGACATTTCGCATGTAATGGAGCAGAAGATGGAAGCCATTCGGGCGCATGCATCGCAATTCTGGAATCCCGATTCCCGGGAGCCTGCCACGCTGATTGCAAGTCGCGAATTTTTTAATTCTATTTCTGCGCGTTGCGCTGAATTCGGCCTGCAGGCCGGATTTGAATATGGAGAACCCTTTCAGGTAATCCGCACGCCGGGTGTGAAGGATATTTTCGATTTGAATTAAATTTGGCAGAAGAAGTCCACCAATTGGTTGAATTTCGGTTGCTTATTAATTGAATGGCAGCCGCTAGGAGTTTCTTGCAAGTGTTCGTTTAACAGATTCCTTCATTCAATTAAATAGTTCGGGCCAGTTCAATCGATGTCTATCCGATAGAGATTTCCTAAATAAAAAAGCCACGGTCAAAGACCGTGGCTTTTTCAATCAGATTTATTCAATTAGTGTTTCACGACCATTTTGATGGTGCTTGATTTCTCACCAGCAATAACGTTTACGAAATAAATACCTGAGCTAAATTCTGCTGTATTTAAATCAACGTTGTGGTATCCGGCAGCTGCTTTTTGAGTGCTTAAAGTGGCAACATTCTGACCAAGTACATTGAAGATTTCAATGCGGGTATCGGTGGTGTTGTCGAGCTTAAAGCGAAGCGTTGTCGAACTGTTGGCAGGATTAGGCATCAGGCTGATTTCAGCGATGTTATTGTTTACATTCTCAATACTTACATCTTCGAAGTTTTTGAAAATAGGCAGATAGATGATGTCGTTCGGAATATCGAACGGATGCACGCTGGCATTGTCGATAGTTACAGCCGATCCCGGTGTGTAGTCACGCTGGTAAAGTAAATGTACACGATCATCAACAACACGGGCCATTGAGCAATATGCATATTCTGCAAACTGATCAAATCCGAGGCTTTCGTCAGCAACAACATCAACAGCATCGCCCCAGGTAGTACCGCCATCGGTAGATTTCATAACGTAGATGTGACGGAAGCTTGGACCTTCTCCCAGGTACAGGTAGTCGGTTCCTTCTTTTGATCCTGAGTAGGATACATACAAGTTACCGTCTGCATCAATACCTGAACTTGGGAAAGATGTTAAACCAACTCCATAAGGAACTGTTGTTTCATCTCCAAAGCGAATGGCAACTTCTAGTACTTCATCCCCGTTGTCGTCTTGTGCAAAGGCAATAAATGCAGGCAGTGAATCCAATGGGAAGTCTTCGTTCCAATAACGAATACCATCTGTCCCCGGGTAGTAAGATACCGTTTCGTCGCCTGCAACATCATTACTCATATTCATGGCACCAAACCAAACATGCACTTTGTCGTTGTCGTCAATTAAAATGGAGAAAGTTCCGTCGTTGGTATTGATCCATTCAATTTCGTAACCGTCGAAGCTAAGCAGGGTAGAGTCAATCTGATCGATTACTTCAGTTACTAGAGAGTCAACAATTACGTTTTCGTACTCATATACATATACAAAGAACGAGTCAATAATTTCCTGATTTTCATCCAGAACGTATTCAATAGTAGAGTCAACAACCATTGAATCGAGCTCGGTAATATACTCAGTTACAGTGCTGAAGGTAGTATCATATTCATATACCGTGTTGGTCATAACCGAGTCAACATCACCGTCACCGTCAAAGTCGGTTAGTTGAGAATCATCCCAGGGCTCATACTGCGCAGGGAAAGGCATAACGGTTCTGGTTGTCCAGGTTTCTCCGTTATCGGTCGATTTCCACATTTGAACGCGTGTAGTTAAATCGCCGGCAACAAATGCCACAGTGTTTTCTTTGGCATCCATGGCGTATGCATCACCACCAAATGAACGGAAAATGCTTGAATCAACGCCCGGAAGCTGAACCATCAGCTTGTCAAAGCTTTGTCCACCGTCGGTAGAACGGTTGTAAAGCAGACAGCCGTTAATACCATTGAAAGGAGTTCCTGCAAAATTGGTTCCCTCAGGCTCAGTAAGTCCGATAATGTGAACCGTTTTACCATCAGGACCAGCCGTACGCATTCTTGGCCAGATGAGTGGCATTTCGGTACGGGCGTTTTCAATCCAGTTTTCTTCGGGGAAGCTGGTGTTTCTGTTCACCTGAAGTGCGTTGATGGCAGTCTGGTGAGCAACAATGATATCGCCTACACCACGAACGCGGGCAAGCGAACCAAAACCTGTACGGGCAGTTTCTACACGCTGAATGTTACCAACCTGCGCGAAGCCCGGGAGCTTGGTCCATGCAGTACCATCGTACACATGATAAGCCATACCGCGTTCAGCCCAGCCGGTCTCCTGACTACTATGTGTCCACGAAGCCGATAATGTGCCATCTCCGTGGTTTTCGAGACGGTAGTTTACCGAATTGTTTGTTTGCAGGTCATAGAATGTTTGACCAATGATTGTTTCAGTACCGGTATTGCGGTTTTTTGCGGCGCTCACGGTTGGGTTTTCAGGATTGAGCATTAAAACAGGCTGCTCGCTCACACCCATGTGGTTGTGAATAGCACGTTTCAGACTGCTTGTCCTTACTTCCTTGGATACTTGCGATTGTTTGGCGCTCTGCGCCGACAGGATCGCCGGGCTTAGAACAGCTGCAAACATACAAGCTGAATAGAAAATGTGTTTCATGTGGTTATTGTTGTTAATTATCCTCGAACCGCAAATCTAATGAATAAATGATTTGCAAATGCACAACAAAAATAACGCTTAGTCGGATTAAATGTTTTCCTTTTCGAGGACGAAGCGCTTGTACCAAAAGGCGAAGCTGATGAAACTGAAC
>JBJOIB010000143.1:0-2660 GCA_046047375.1 Bacteroidota bacterium | reverse complement strand
GGATCTTTCTTGTACTTCGGATCGCAGGGCAATTCTTGCTGAAGTCCCGGTAAAAGGGCGCTGTATCGTTCCAAGCGCTGACTCCAGGCTTGATCCTTGACCAAGATGTAACACTCATGTGCCGCTTTGTACCCGAACAAATGATCTTCATAGTTCTCAATTGGCCCGATGACTACGTCGATGGAATTGTCTTTCAATTGCAACCAAGCGATATCGCTAGCATTGTATCTGTCAGTCTCAAGCGCCTTGGCACGCTCTTCCAAATAGAATTTGAAGGATGCGTTAGACGTGATGGTAGCGGCCTCTCGCAACAGACTTGCGACTTTTGACACCTCTTCAGCGAAGTATTCATGGTAAAACACCGATGTCAAAGCCCCTGTAGAATCGCGTCGAACCATGGTGTACAAACTCGTTTTGAACGGATCATTCCACGCCTCGAACTCTTCTTTGGTCATGTCAAGCGGGTAAAACTGAGCTCCAGCGGGCTTCTCACCGTATTCGGCAATGAAAGAAGTGTTGTTGTTCAAGCGATCCCAAGGACCGTAATTAGCATGTACATATTGAAGAAGCTGTTCATCCTTACATCCCGCCAACAGGGTATCTCGTACGCCAAAAGACTCTTGCCAGAACAAGTCATTCATGATTTCTCCAGCTTGGATGAGGATCGGAATCATCCGCTTGTCTTCATCAGAAAGCAGTGAGGTGTCTGTGGTCAGACGAACAGTGGTGTACGTCAGTTTTTCCGCATCCGTGAGCAAAGAGGTATAAGCTGCAGGTTCTGCAACAACTTCTTTTGGGGTTTCATTGGTAGAACACGCCAACAATGAGAGGGCGGCAAGGCCAGGGAGTAAGTATTTCATAAGAGTGTCAGGAAGCGACAGAATTAATTTCTTCAGGGGCATAAGAGAGTACTTCTTTGCCTTTGCGCGTAAGGCAGTACCCATTTTTATTTTGAATGAGGTCGGTTACATACAAACGAGCCAATCGCTCGCCTACATGTGCTTGACTTAAGGATATATTGGATTCTTGTTCGATACGTTTCCAAAACAACGTTTCAATTTCACCAAGTCGTATCAGAGTCCCGTGCTGCTGCTTGTACGTCAGAATCACTTCCAGCAGAATGTAATCGTACTTATCCATGGTTTTCGTTAAGGTAAAATAGTCAACTCCGAAAATACCCGAAAGCACCTTTATTCGTCGTCTTGTTCTTCATTTTTTATCGACAAGATTTCAACGCTTTCTCCTTTTTTAGCGCCATACAGATAGCCATTTTGTACATAGGAGTAGTAATTTTTGAAGAAGGCTGAAATGTAGGACAGGTCGCGCTCTGCCACACCGCTCAGTTCAAACGGGTTGTGGAATTTAACCACTTTTCTGCGGTGATCAATGGCAACGAGCATTATTGTAGATTTCGATTTAACTGCGAAATCGTAGTAGGTGTAATCGAGTTTATGAATTCCAGACCAAAGGTGGTTTTGACAGAACACGAGCGGCTTGTAGGGGTCCTTTTGCTGGATGGAATGCAATAAATCGAAATGGTCAGCGCTTTTGGAGAAGTGGATGTATAGAATCCTAAGATCTCGCAATAATCGGCGAACGAACCAATTGTTGTAGCGCTTATCGGCTATAAACGTGCACCTGAAATGAGTCAGGGCAACAATGGCAGAAGCTATTTTCAGATCATTCCGATGCGCATGCGGCCCAACAACGATAACACAGTTTTTCACCCCCCTCGGTAAAGAGCCTAAAAAACGCCATTTTGTTCGACGAAACCATTTTACAGAGAGTGTTTTAATCATGGTTACTTTCAGCAGATGACTCAAGCCAGGATGACCAACTGCCGCGAAAGCTGTCGAAGGTCAGTGCATGCTGCAATTTATGTAAAAAGTCGGTTCGCGGGATTTCAACAGCACCCATGGAGCCTAAATGGTCGTTGTAAATCTGACAATCGATCAGTTCAAATCCACGGTTTTTTAGTTCACCAGCCAACGTAATCAACGCCAATTTGCTGGTATTGCTTTCGTTTGAAAACATAGATTCACCGCAGAACATGCGGCCCAGGGAAACACCATAAAGTCCACCCACAAGTTCTTTTCCCTTCCAAACCTCCACACTGTGCGCTACACCAAGTCGATGCAACAGCGAATAGGAATCGATGAACTCCTGGGTAATCCACGTGCCGGATTCGCTTCTTCGGGCCTTTTGACAACCTTTCATGACCTGCTCGAACGCTAGATCGAAGGTGACTTTGTACATGCCTCGATTGATGATGTTGCGCATGCTTTTAGAGACCTTTACGCGGTCTGTGAACACAACGCAACGCGGATCTGGACTCCACCAGAGAATGGGGTCAGTAGGGGAGTACCATGGGAAAATTCCGATTTCATAAGCCAATAAAAGCCTGTCTGGCGATAGATCGCCGCCAACTGCTAACAAGCCATCTACGGCTTCATTCGGATCGGGAAAGTACAAATCGCTTTGTAAAAGATACACCGGCATAGCCGCGAAAATAAGGTATCTTTGAATTCGTGGAAAGTGATTTAAAAATCTTACTTCAAACCAATCTAGGACTCCCATTGCCAGGAGCTGATTCCCATCGCAGTATGATGTCGTATGTGCGCCAAACGGCTCAAGAAGTGCGCGAATCGAAGCAAGGCTAT
>JBJOIB010000142.1:0-6238 GCA_046047375.1 Bacteroidota bacterium | reverse complement strand
CCATAAGGCGTTTGAACGTATTTGCTGTTCGCTACTCGCGAGATGGTAGAGATATCCATATTTACCAGTTCAGCGACATCTTTCAAGATCATAGGCTTGATTTTCGTCTCATCTCCGGTAAGAAAATACTCTTCCTGGATTCCAAGAATGGCTTGCATGGTAATGAGAAGCGTTTCTTGTCGCTGTCTGATAGCATCGATAAACCATTTTGCGGCATCTATCTTCTGCTTTACGAACATCACCGCATCTTTCTGCGCCTTGTCTTTCTTCGCCGAGGCTGCATACGTCTGGAGCATCTCCTTGTATTGACGAGAAATCTTCAGATCAGGGGCATTGCGCTGGTTGAGTTGCAAACGAAGCTCGTCGTCTTCAACGGAGACAATGAAGTCAGGAACAATATGTTGAATGGTTTTGGACGACTCAGCAGTCGAGTTACCCGGCTTTGGATTAAGGCGAATAATTTCGTTGATAGCCTCTTTCAGATCCTCTTCGTCGATGTCGAGTTTCTTGGTGATTTTATCATAATGCTTCTTCGAAAACTCTTCGAAGTAGTTACGTACGATTTCTGTCGCAAGCGCTACTTCAGGATAATGCTGATCCATGCGTTCTAGCTGAATCAACAGACATTCTTGCAGGTCGCGAGCACCAACGCCTGGAGGATCCATATCCTGAATTTCTTTGAGAACAACCTCCAGCTCTGCCTCAGTCACCATGATATTTTGAGAAAAGGCCATGTCGTTCACTATCGAGCGAAGATCACGTCTGAGGTATCCTGCGTCATCGAGGTTTCCGATGAGGTTTTCAGCAATGATTAGTTGCTTTTCGTCAAGGTCTTTAAAGCCAAGTTGAGACAATAATCCTTCTATAAACGAACGTCCAGATCCAAGAGGCACCTCTTTTTCTTCTTCATTTCCGCGGAGCACATTCAGCTTGTAATCAGGGGTGTCGTCGTCGTCGAGATAGTCAGACATGTCGAATTCCTTTTCCGCATCAGAGCGCTCTTCATCGTACTCATTGTCTTGCTGTTCAGGTTCTTCCTCCTGATCACGGCCTTCTTCAAGGGCCGGATTCACCTCCAACTCTTCCTTAATACGTTGCTCAAGTTCAATGGTAGGCACCTGCAGCAATTTCATGAGTTGAATTTGCTGGGGTGAAAGCTTCTGTAGAAGTTTTTGTTGTAGTGAATGCTTCAACATAGTTCGTCGGGTCTTCTTTCCGTGTTATTAAAATTCGGCGTTCAGCGGCGTTCGTGGGAAAGGAATAACGTCTCTGATGTTGGTCATTCCAGTTACGAACATAATGAGCCTTTCAAAACCAAGGCCAAATCCGGCGTGCTTCGCCGTACCAAATTTTCGTATTTCAAGATACCACCAAATATGCTCTTCCGGAATATTGAATTGCTTGCATTTTTCAACAAGCACATCAAGGCGCTCTTCTCTTTGGCTACCGCCGATGATCTCACCAATTCCGGGAACCAGGATATCCATGGCCGCAACAGTTTTTCCATCCTCGTTGGCACGCATGTAAAATGCTTTAATGGCAGCGGGATAGTTAGTAATAATCACTGGTTTCTTAAAGTGCTTCTCAACGAGAAAACGCTCGTGCTCACTTTGAAGATCAATGCCCCATGAAACAGGGTATTTGAACTTGCCTTTTTTATACGGCTTTGAATCGAGCAGTATGTCGATGGCGTCGGTGTACGTAATTCGCTCGAATGGATTCTCAACCACGAATTTCAAGCGCTCAAGTAGCGACAATTCGTTGCGTTCTTCAACAGGCTTGTTTTTTTCCTCGTTGCGCTCACGTTCATCAAGGAATACGAGGTCTTCGTAATAATTATCGAGCGCAAATCGGATGAGGTAGCGAAGAAAGTCTTCCGCCAGATCCATGTTATCAACTATATCGTTGAAAGCCACTTCTGGTTCAATCATCCAGAATTCCGCAAGGTGGCGTGATGTATTGGAATTTTCAGCTCTGAAGGTTGGCCCAAATGTATACACTTTACCCAGAGCCATAGCTCCAAGCTCAGCTTCAAGTTGACCACTTACAGTGAGGTTAGCTTCTTTACCGAAGAAGTCTTTTTCTGTATCGATGGAACCATCTTCCTTTTTAGGTAGATTGTTCAGATCGAGGGTTGTAACGCGAAACATTTCGCCCGCCCCTTCGGCATCAGAGCCTGTAATGATAGGCGTATGTAGGTTGTAAAAACCTCTTTCATGGAAATAATGGTGAATGGCGTACGACATCGCATGGCGAATGCGAAAAACCGCGCTGAAGGTGGAGGTACGAAAGCGAAGGTGAGCTTTTTCACGAAGGAACTCCATTGAATGGCGCTTCATCTGAATCGGGAATTTTTCAGGATCCGCTTCACCAAGAATTTCGAGCGTAGCAACAATCAACTCCGTCTCTTGTCCTTTCCCCTGCGACTCGGCCAAAAGACCGGTAGCGGTGATTGCTGTTCCCGTATTGATCTTCTTGCGCACATCTTCACTCACCTCTTCACGTTGAATTACCAACTGAAGATTCTGAATCGTAGAACCGTCGTTCAGGGCTATAAACTGATCGTTGCGAAAGGTTCTTACCCACCCACAAACGGTGACTTGCTTACCAGCCGCTTCTTTTTTCAGCAGCGATTTAATTACATCGTACTTCACACCACTAGGTATTTAATTCCGTGTGCAAAGATGCGATATTTCAAGCATATCAGGTAAACTTTCGCAGCTCCTGAAAATGATTTTAGATTGGAGTAACCGACTACAATTTGTTCGGATTCAGTTCATCCTTCTCCACAACTCCGTCTCTCAGGCGAACGATGCGTGCTGCATGGGCGGCTATATCTTCTTCGTGGGTAACCAGAATGATGGTATTTCCGAGCTTGTGGATTTCATCGAACAAGCGCATGATCTCGTAACTCGTTGTTGTATCGAGGTTCCCCGTAGGTTCATCCGCTAAAATAATGGATGGGTGATTCACCAAGGCGCGTGCCACCGCCACCCGCTGACGTTGCCCACCACTGAGTTCATTGGGTTTGTGATCCATGCGTTCCGCCAATCCAACTTGTGTCAACACCTCGGTTGCTCTTGCATCGCGTTGAACTTTTGTAAATCCGCCGTAAATCATGGGAAGCGCCACATTTTCCAAGGCAGAATAACGAGGCAAAAGATTGAAGGTTTGGAAAACGAATCCGATCTCTTTGTTGCGCACTTCCGCCAAATCATCATCCACCATTTTAGCCACCTCTTTTCCATTGAGGATGTAACTACCTACAGAAGGCGTGTCAAGGCATCCAAGTACATTCATCAGTGTAGACTTCCCCGAGCCCGACGGTCCCATGAGGGCCACGTACTCGCCACGATGGATTACGAGGTCAACCCCATTCAGTGCATTGACAATTTGGTCGCCAACTTTGTAAATTTTCTTTACCCCTTTAACCTCAATTAAGGCTGATGCGTGGTTCATGCTCTTCAATTTTCACAACAAAAATAGACTTCCAATTCCTTAGCCCTTTTCCGCTTATCACAATTTGGAAAAAAGTTTCAGTTCAGGCAACTTCGTATGCGGAAAGATGCTCTATTGTAAAACCAACCCCAGTTTTTAGTATACTTGGGCAAGAAGATGTGTATGAAAAAGATCCTATTCTCGCTTTCGATTTTAGCAACAACATGGGCCAATGCCCAAATTCAGGTTGATTATATCACCCCAAATGAAGCGGTACAACAGCTTCTCGGACAAGGAGTAGAAGCAACCAATATTCAATTCACCGGTAGTTCAGTTCAATTGGGACTGTTGTACGGTGGACAAGGAACTATCTTTAGCCTTGATTCAGGCATTGTACTCTCTTGCGGAGATGTGACCAACCTCGAAAACGATATGGGCGCTGACGTTCCGTTTGGTGAAGGCGTTTCAGGCGACCCTGATCTTTTATCTATCGCTAACTCTGTTCCTCCGCTCATTGGAGAGGGGTTTACTGTGGGTGCTGTGAACGACTTGGCTGTTTTGGAATTTGACTTTACGGTATCGGGAGACTCATTGAGCTTTAGCTATTCTTTTGGTTCTGATGAGTACCTCGAGTGGGTGAACTCTACCTACAACGACATTTTTGCGTTTTTCCTTTCTGGCCCTGGAATAACCGGTCCGTACGATTCACCAGCGGGCTTTCCCGGAGGTGCGGTCAACATCGCTGAAGTTCCCAATTCTGTTCCGCAGCTGCCTATCACTGTATCTTCGGTGAATGACATTTTGAACAGCGAATACTATGTAGACAACGTCAACAACTTTCAAATAGCTATTGACGGTTTTACAGTGAAAATAACAGCCAACTACGAGGTTATTTGTGGCGAAACATACCACATCAAACTGGCTGTTGCCGATGGAACCGATACAGCATTGGAGTCTATTGTTGTTATCGAAGCAGGTTCGTTTGCCACCAATGATTTAACAGTATCTTCTACCATCAACAACCCTCCTCCAACCCTTCCTCCGTTTAGCTTGCTTGAAGGATGTGTGGATGGATCAATCACGATTTTCAAACCAGCAGGTTCGGCTCAAGACACTGCTTTTCTCCAGTTATCAGGATCGGCCATTCCTGGCGAAGACTTCGATCCCTTACCTGCGTTCGTGGTATTTCCTGACGGAGTAAGTGCGATCGAAATTCCTGTTTCATCCATCTTTGATGGTATCTCAGAACCACTGGAAGATTTAGTTATTTCATATCAATACACCAATGCTTGTGGCGACACTGCGCTTGCGACTGCATCGTTGAACATTGTGAACTATGACCTCCCAACGTTGGATTTGCCAACAGAGATTTTCTTGTGCAATGGCGAATCACAAATTGTGAGTGGTATTCCAACGGGTGGTTATCCCCCATTTGCTTACACCTGGAGCAATGGCGCAACATCGAGTACTATTTCTGCTACAAGCACCGGACCTGAGCAATATTCTGTAAGCGTTATCGACTATTGCCAAAACACTGTAGCTGATGAGTTTATCATTAGTATTCCTGAACCAATCATGTTTTCAGATGATTACGAATTGTGCACGGGCATAAGCTTTTCAGGATTGGTTGCAGGAGGATCGACCCCGTATTCATACAGCTATGAAGTGTTCCAAGAGAACGACACACTGTATGGTTCAGACCTTCCTAACTTCCCTGAAGCAGGTTTGTGGGTTATCGATATTACCGATGCCTGCGGTGAAACTGGCACGGTGGAAGTCGATGTTCAGGTGTGTGAAACCGCTTTCCCGAATGTCTTTACGCCAAACAACGACGAACACAACGACTACTTCATCATTCGCGTCTTAGAAGGATTCCCTCGAAGCCGACTGGAAGTTTATAACCGTTGGGGTGGATTGGTTTATGAATCCGACAACTACCAGAACGCATGGCAGGCTGATGGCCTTCCTGATGGATCTTACTACTATATCTTGTATCGCGCTGATGGCAAAAAATTCAGCGGCGACTTCATGATCATGCGCAATTAATTTAGAAGAGCGAATTTCCAGTCATCTCCACTGGCTGGTGTACTCCCAATAGCTTTAATACGGTCGGTGCAACATCTGCAAGGATGCCCGACCGTATTTCTTTTACATCCTGGTCAACCACTACGATCGGAACAGGATTGGTGCTATGAGCGGTGTTTGGTGTACCGTCAGGATTTAAAGCAACGTCAGCATTACCATGATCGGCAATGATGACGAAAGAATATCCGTTTCTCACACCTGTTTCTACAACCTTGCCTAAACAGGTATCGGTGAACTCAACAGCTCTAACAATGGCTTCGAAAACACCCGTGTGGCCTACCATATCCGGATTTGCAAAGTTCAAACAAAAGAAATCCACCTCCTGATTTTCCATGACCGGAGTTACCAGGGCAACAAGTTCACCGGCACTCATTTCAGGCTGCAAGTCGTACGTGGCCACCTTGGGTGAATGCGCCATGAGACGAATCTCACCCGGAAAAACATCTTCTCGACCACCTGAAAAAAAGAATGTAACGTGGGGATATTTCTCCGTTTCTGCAATCCGCAACTGCTTCAAATTCGCCTCACTCACCACTTGTCCGAGGGTCTGCTTCAAGTCATCTTTTTCATACAGCACGTGCACATTCTTAAAGCTTTCATCATACCGTGTCATGGTGTAATAATGCAAGGGCAACACGGTCATGTGAAGCTCTGGAAAGTCTGACTGTGTCAATACAGTCGTTATCTCTCTGCACCTATCTGTTCTGAAGTTGAA
>JBJOIB010000141.1:0-13354 GCA_046047375.1 Bacteroidota bacterium | reverse complement strand
CGGTTTTTATCCGAGCCGTCAGCGAGAGATTTGTACTGGAAATCGTTGTAGTTAGCTCTGAAACGAATGGTAAGTAACTCACCCTCAATGAATTTTGAAGCTGTTCCGCTAATGTCGACATTGTTTTCAACGCCCTCGTTCAGATCGCGGTAGTTATGAAATCCAATGCGGCCGTTGTAGTTGACTTTGGATGAGTCTCTGTAATAGCTCCGCAAATCCACATAGCTGTCAAGATTGTTATAGCGCTGCTGCAAGTTGTCAATGCGAGCATCGTAATACAGTTCAGGATCAAAACCGTAAGAGTTCACCGCATCGCGCTTCCAATTCAATCCGCCTTCAATGGAGTGTTTAGACATATACCTACGTCCCCACATGCCAAATTTATTGGTTGAGAAGCTATCAGGAATAGAATCTTCAAGAGCTACGCCCCCTTGACTGCTGAGGTGGTTGAAGTTGAATCCCCAAACCCCATTGCGTGAGCGCTCATCCATGTAGTACAAATCAAGCAGGGGAGTGGTGTACAAGCCAAATCCTCCGCGCACATAACCGCGGTACAAGCGCTGCAGCTTTTCTTCAATATTAACCTTCGCCGGTTCTATGGGCTTGGGTTCTATGGTAACTTGTTGCTTGCTTGGGATGAGCGTATATTTAATGCTAGGCAACTCCACCAGTGATTCTTTCAGCTGTGGCCATGCCTGAATTTTGTTGGCATCTTTCAGAATTAGCTCGAGCGTTCCAACATACGTAACATCCATGTTCAGCGTGTCAGATTGCGCTAAAATTGGCTGAGCTGCAAACAGCAGCGATGTGAAGGCGGTAGAAAAAATGAATCGTTTCATGTGAGCTCGGCCTTATTTGTTGTTAAGATCAATTTGAATTTCCTCGCGAGAACCGCCTTCTTGGGATCGATTCTCAATTTCTGTAAGCACATTCAGGCGTGCTTTGGCCTCATCCACCACCCATTGTTCGGTAACGTTATCAATGATGGCGTTTAGGGTAGATCGTGTTTGGAAATAATCTTCCATTCCGAGGTAAACATCTGCCAAAAGCAAGAAGCCTTTGAACTTCCATTCATCGTATGCCGAATAATCTTCAATCAACTGAAAGATCTCGGTTTCAGCAGCTTCGTAGGCCTTTTTGAAATAAGCAATTTCACACATGTAGTATTTTGCTTCAGCCCCAGATGCCCCTTTCTTCTTGTTTACTTCCACAAAATCTTTGTATGCATTGTCGTACTCTTTGGCTTCGAGTCGAATCTTACCGCGCCATAAATAAGCAGTCCTTCGAATATCTTCAGGGGTGTTTTCATTTGCAATCACCTTGTCTGCGTAATCCCTCGCATACCCCATGTCTCCCATCAGGTAATGGCAACGCATTTGGCCAATTTGTGCTTCCAACACGTTGTTTTGCAAACGAGCTACGCTTTCCAACTCCATGTAGTGGTTGAGCGCCTGGGAGTAGTTTTTATTGTTGTAGTTGATGGTGGCCGCTGCAACCAAGGCTGACTCGGTGTAATCACTTACCGGCTGATTGATGACGAAGTTGTAGCTGTTCAAAGCCAAGTCGGTTCTGCCTTGCTCGAAATAACACGAAGCTAAATAGTAGTTGGCAGGCACGCCGTAAATGGCCGGACTGTATTTTTGAAGGTAGTCTTCCAGTTTCGGAATCGCACGGGTACAATCGCCCGTGATGGCCAGATCCGCTGCCGCAGCATATACCTTGCCTTCGATATCGGCGCTGGTAAGCCCCAGATTGGACGGAAGCTCATCCAATCGACCCTCTTCCACTAACACATTCTCCACCACGTTAAAGGCGTCAATGAGGATTTTATCGTTCGGATAGTCTGTTTTAATGCGCTCCCACAATTCAAGCACTTTCGCATTGTTTCCTGATTTCACATTCAAGAGGCACAGGTCTACCAATGCAAATTTGATGTAAGGACTGTTTGGATGCTCCCGCAACAAGTTTTCATACCATTGTGTCGCTTGCGAGCGTTTGTCTAACCCCAGGTATGTCTTGGCAAGCTGGTACTTGGCATCTGCGGTGTAGCGCGAGTCTGGCTCTTCTTCAATGAGTGCTGTTAACACGCTGATCTCGTCTTGTTGCTGCCCTTTCAATCCATAACACAGCGCTTTTTGATACAACGCATAGTCTTTCATAGGCTGATTCAGCGCAATAGCTTGGTTGTAGTAGCTAATCGCCTGGTCGTAATCTTTGTTTACGTAGTAGCAATCGCCGGTGCGAATGAGTGCGTCGTTTTTCTTTTTGTAGTCAGTGCCGGTAAACGCAGCGAGGTACTTTCTGAAGGCGCCTGCGGCGGATGTGTACTTGCGGTCGTTGAAATACGCATACCCGAGTCCGTATTGCGCATCATTGTACACCGTTGTTTGATAAGCCCCTGGCTCTTGCAGAAATCTGTTATACAACGTGGCTGCACGAGGGTGGTCATGCAAGGTATAGGCTATTTCCCCTTTCCAAAACAGTGCTTCGGCATTCAAGGCGGCATTTACAGGATAGGTGGCCACTTTGTCGAAATAGCTCATGGCCTCATCATACCGCCCAGCTTGAAACAATTCTACACCGCGGTTGAAGGCTACAAACTGATAAGCCTCTTTTGTTCGGGTGTCTTTGTTTTGAATCTTATCCAAAGAAGCAAGCGCTTTGTCATACGCTTTTGATTTCATGTACACATTGAGCAAAAACTCATACGCCTCATCTGAGCGGGCACTGTTGGGATATTGCGCCAAGTAATCTTCAAAGGCTGTAATAGCTTCATGAAAAGGGTTGAAGGAAAGTTCAAACGAGAGCTTCGCGTAATTGAACAACGCATCTTCCTTCAGCTCCATGTTATGGCTCATTTCAGATGCTTGTTTAAATGCCGTGCGAGCATAATTCTTTTGGTCCAACTTCAGGTAGCAATCTGCCATGTGATATACTGCTGTCTGGGCCAATACATCATCTTCTTTGGAAGCCTCGTTTAGATTGTCGAGGGCTGCTTGAAAATCGCCAGATTGGTAATAACAATAACCCAACTGAAAGAAATCTTCGCGTGAGCGATCTGCTTTCGGGGTCTCGGAATGGTAGCGCTCCAAATAGGGGAGTGCCTCACTGTACTTTGATTCGCGGTAGTATGCATCGCCTATCAGGCGCGATATCTCAGGCAATCGCTTCACCCCGGTGGTGTTCGCCGAGTCCATGAGGGCCGGCGCATAGGCCAACATCTCCTTATAACGCCCTTGCTTGTAGAGGATTTGCGAAATGTAATACGGTACAACGGGTTTGAAATTTGGATCGGTTTCTAACTTTTTGAACCCATCTAGGGCGGTTTGAAATTGGTCTTCGGTATATGCAATGTGGCTGTAGTAGTACAAAGCCGGCTTCGCAAATTCACCATCGGTGTCTTTCACCTCTGCAAAGTCTTGACGAGCCTCGGTCAACATGCCCTGTTCAAAATAGGCATGTCCGCGCTTGAAGTGAAACTCGGTGCGTTTTTCTGGATTGAGATCTTTCGGATTGGTGTATGCAAACCACTCAACGGCTTTCTTGTACCTCTTCCTCAAGTAATTGTATGAGGCCAGCTCGTAGTAAGCTTTTTTCACCCACGGACTTTCAGGGTGATTCATGACAAAGGTTTCAAGACGGTATTCAGCATCTTTGTGATACAGATACAAAGCACACAAAGCAGAGTGGTATTCCGCGTCAATGGCGAGCTCACTGTTTTTATCTACCTCCTGCTCTAATGCCTGCTCAAATCGCGCTTGAGCAACAGCAAATTTTTCCTTGGTAAACAAATCCATGGCCTCACGGTACGTAGCGTCAGGAGAGGTATATGTAGCAGTCTTTTGTGCGATTCCTTCGAAATTCAGTAAACCAATGATAACGAAGAATAACAGGTGCTTTTTGCGCATACAGGCGTTGATTTTCTCTGTTTTTGTCAATTTCCGTACCGAACATCGGGGCGGATTTTGGGACGATTAAAAGTAGAGAGGATCGCTGCTTGGGAAGGGACGGGAGTGAATATTTTATCAACGACGAAATGTGAGCGAAGATTGTGTTGGGCGCTTATTCATCGATCATGACTCCTGCGCCTAATTATGCGAGTGGGTCATTCATTCATATGCTTCAAATAAAACTGCCAATCTTCCTGCGCCACCTTTTTACCTAAAAGCAGTCCTTCTACATTTTCGCTGGCAATGTGGTAACCACCCAAAACCCTTGAATGACCTGCCATTGCAGCTGTTTCACTGAAGGTCGGAAACCAAAGCTCTACGCTATCAGCAGCGTATCCCGGGTCGGTTAAACTGCCAGGCAACCAAGTGACCCGAAGTCCAAAGGTGTCGGCATCGGTATATAAGCGAAGGGCCTCAGCACAAGCAGCGCTCACTGTGCTATGACCGGATACATAACTCGGGAAGGGTGGACAAAGAAACGAATCAGGGGAATAAGGACGCCAATCTTTTCCTTGCATCGGTCTGAAACCCTTGCCTGGACCGCCCCAGCCGATGATGGTTGAGTCGGCGAATAGATCGTGAATAAGAGCATACGGTCGGGCATAATCATAATGCATTTTGGTGTCCCAACAGGCAATAAATGCGTCCATAGCCACCATTTGACAAAGAAAAAAGAGTTTCACATCGGCATCAAGGTCATGGCGGTCGCGCTTTGATACCTCTTGCGCAAATCTCATCCAATGCCCCGCCTGTTGCACAGATTGTGGGCCATCGCGCATGAACTCAACCAGTGCAATTTGCTCCTTGCTGAGTTTTCCTTGCAAGGCAACCACTTCAGCCAGTTCAGCGCGCAATTGGTCGGATCCCAAGGCAGGGGGAGGAACCGAACGATAGCTATCGGCACGTTGTAAACCAATAGGTTTCACAAGGCCCCAATGCGGAGTGAGGCAGCCAGGGGCAAAGGAGCTGTCAGGACCGAAAACGAAGGTTTTGGGCTGCCAGCGGTCTACTTGATGATTGACGGATGCCGAATTCACAGGTTTGTAAAACGTGTAGTCTCCGTAATAAGGTAAATCGATCAACAGTTCTTCCGACCATTGGTTGGCGCCGTCAAAAAAACGAGCGTCGAACATGGCCTGAACAGCCTCAATGCCAATGTTGGCGAGTGGTTCGATACTTTCCGGGTCATATCCCAGCGACCTCATTTTTGATTCAAAGAAAACACTATCCGCAGGATACACCAGTTTCAATGCGTGGTAAGCGGCGTAACTCACCACTGTTGCTTTGTTTTGTTCGCTTCGCTCCGATGGTGGCACCTTTTGAAGCTCCACGCCGTAAACGGGAATTGCCTTCTCATCAAAGACCGTCCAGGCATCAAACATAGCAACACAAACCAAGGCGATGCAACGACTGGTGATGGTTGGACGGGGAGCATAACGCTCTGTATCTCGCGCGGTGGCCTCCAAAACAATATCACTCCAAATGTACACAGTACTTGGCTGATGCTCCTCTAAAGGTTCAGGTGTGGGCGCTTCGCTAGTTGGTTGACAACTGCCGAAAATCAGGAGGAGCAAGGGGAAATAGATGTGCCTCATCGCCAGGGATTTATACGAATGTACATTCTTTCAGGCGCATCCTCAAACTGAACTTTAGACATAAAAAAAAGCTACCCAAATGGATAGCTTTCTCAATAAAGTTTTCGTTGGTATCAGTCTCCGTCGTAATCACCGCCTTCGTGGCTGTGATCGTGGCCTTCGTGTGATACATCAGCAGAGTCCAAAGCGGCATCATGACCTACGATCATAACCCCTAAAGCGTTAAAGCCAAGTTCGAATTTGTCTTCTGTAATGGCATCAATCTCTTCTTGAGAAGCGTTGGCATCTTCAAGGTAGTGCTGTTGCATAGCCACCGTTACAGTGTCGTGGTAAGCTGTACCATTGATGTAAGCTGTTTTACCGACCATTCCGCTCTTTGGAACAAAGAAAGCGTGGTCATTCATGTAAACGTAAATAGGGCCTTCAGCCGTTTCAACGGTCATCCAACAACCCATTTTCTGGCAGGTTTCAACGATGGTTGCACGGTAAACGCCTGTTGCAGTTCCGGTGCTATCAAAGTCGGCAGAAATTTGTGCAAAAGGCTTTGCTCCAGTGGTGTCGAATGCTTCACCGTATGCGGCTACAGGAACCACAGCAACGCTGTCAACTTGTTCACCGGCATGGTCATGTCCTTCATGGGAACCACCACATGCATAAAGAGCAGCTGCGGCAGCGAGAAACAGAAGTTTTTTCATTGTTCTTTCAAATTTGGCGCAAAGGTAGTAAACCTTTCGCACATGGCATCAACCAGTGTGTTGATAGATGTCATCTTCACATTCCGGTGATAATGAACTCGGTACGTCGGTTTTGTGCTCTTCCTGCCTCCGTATCGTTGGTTGCAATCGGCTTGGTTTCTCCATATCCTTTGGCGGTGATGCGTTTTCCGGAGATACCCATGGATTCAAGGTAGCCTTTGATTTCAAATGCGCGATCCATAGAAAGTGCTAAGTTGCTGTCATCTGAGCCTTGACTGTCGGTGTGACCGCCAATTTCAACCGTGATTTTTGGATTCGCCTTGAGGTACTCCGCGAATTCATCCAATATGATCTTGGATTCGCGGTTGATATCGGTGCTGCTTGTGGCGTAGAAGATGTCAGGAATAACAAAAGGCTTGGCTTTTTGTACCTTTTCTGATTTCACTTCCAGCTTCACAACCGCTGGTTGAACGGGGTCTTCCTTATCCACAACCAAGTGAGTGTTGAACGCTGCATCATCTGCTTTCACGCTAACAACAACGTCTTCATTTTTTGCAAGGTTCACAATGGTGGCGTAGGCTCCATCATCGCTGCTTACTGCGATTTTCTCTACGGTTTTACTTTGAACATATTTGAGTTCAACCACCGCATCCTTTGGAACGTCTCCGTTTTCATCTTCTACCTTACCTTTAAGAATCACCACTTTGTCTGGACGTGCATTCTCAGGGACAGGGAAGGAGTAGATGTCGAATCCTTTCGCACCAGCCATGCGTCTGCTGGCGAAATAGGCTTGTTCTCCATCCGCGCTTACAATCATGCCATGCTCGTCGTCATCGGTATTGATGGGAGCCCCCATGTTGCGAGGCTTCGACCACGTTCCGTCTTCATTCTGACGGGTGTACCACAGGTCATATCCGCCGCCGCCTGGCTGTCGGTCGCTCGCGAAATACATGGTATGGCTGTCGGAGTGCATGAAAGGCGCTTTGTCGTTGTAATTGGTGTTGATGGGTGGGCCAACAGGCTTGGCTTCAGACCATGAGCCATCAGACTGTCGAACGCTATAGAAAATATCGGTTCCTGGATTGCCATTGGCGTCTGGAAGGGTGGTCTCACGCACGGTGGCGAAAAAGAGGGTTTTTCCATCTCCACTCAAAGAGGGCTGACTTTCCCAACCCATATCGGTGTTCACATTTGGCCCCAGATTTTGTAGCTCCGACCAGAGGTACGTTTTCTTACCCGTTTTGGGATCAGTGGTAAGTTCGTAGCGTGTAACGTAAATGTCGATGTTGTCTGGATTGCCGGAGACAGGATTTTTCTTCGCAATGAACATTTCTTTGTTGTCTACGGAAATGCTCGCACCTCCGTAGTTGTCGCCCATGTTAAATGGATTGGGCAGAGCAGCACCTTCATCGAAAATGGCGTTGATATCACTGCGTTTGCTCCAAGTGAATTCTTCAACTTGTTTGGCTACAATGTCGCCTTTTGCCTGCTTCATGTGCTTGCGGGTGTAGAACATCAGTTCTCCATCAGGCGAGAGGGCAGGTAGGTATTCATCGTTCGATCCTGACACACCTTGCACCACTCTAGTTGCCAATTCGCTGTCGTTGGCGTAGAAATCACGGTAAAACTCTACGAAAGGCAATGCTCCGTTCACCTCTTCGTACTTTTTATCGTAGTCTTTATCGAATTTAGCAGGGTCGTCAGTGGGGAAGCGCTGGAATTTTTCAAAAGCCATCAATGCCTTATCATATTGATGTCCAGCGTAGTAAATGGCTCCTAAATAATACCAGGCAGAGCTATGATAGTCTTCACATTTCTCCGTTAGCTGTTCTAAATAGGCTTGGGCAGCATTGAAATTGCCTCCACCGCGTTTGGCGCGTTTAAAGTGAATATCACCCAATTCGAGCAAACAAGGCAGGCAATTGGCGTCTTCATCCAAGGCTTCTTCGTAAAAGGTCACCCGTTGGTCACCGTCGTATTTTTTCTTATCGGCCGCTTTTTCTAGCAACTTAGCAGTCTTGCTGCTCGGTTCAAAATCACAGTTTTGGCCAAAAACTACGGCTGTTGTTGCCCAGAAAGGCAACAGAAAAATCAGTTTCTTCATACTTTCCCTAACGCAAAGTTTAGACCATTAAAGGCCTTCAGCTTGCTGAATTTTTTTATCGGCCTCTGTACGTGCTTTCGCCACTACATTATCGGCCTGCTTTTGTGCCTCAGCCATAGCTTTGGTGTGGGCTTTATCGGCTTCCTGACGCATTTTGTCTGCGGCTACTTTTTTCGCTGCCTTTTCTAGTGGATTTTTGGCGCTATCTTCCACTTTCTTCGCCTCCGCATAGGCTTTGGCTTTGAGGTCATCGGCTGTTTTCTTGGCATCAGCCATGATCTTGTCGGCCTGTTTTTGAGCTTCAGCCACCATTTTATCGGCCTCTTCGCGGGCCTTTTTAATGGCTTCTTCCTTGGCTTTGTCTACCTGCTCATCAATCTGCTGCTTGATTTCTTCTTTCACCTGCTCTTTGATGTCTTGCTTGGCATCCTGAATCATATCGCCATAATTTCCAGCCACTTTTGGGTCGGTCATGGTACCGGTGATCCGAATGCTCACAGGAATTTTCGTTCCAGCAGCGAGGTTGGTGCCGAGCTTATTGTTGATGCTGCTCAAGAGGTTGGATGCTTGTCCTGCCAAATTCCCCGGAAGCTTTTCAGCAGGTAAGTCCATTTTCATTTTGTAGTCTAACTCTTGGCTAAAAGTGGTGCTACCCTCAATGGTGGTTGGAATACCATCCAATTTCACAACGAATGGATCCACGATCACTTTTCCATCTTCAAATTTGTATGCGAGATTGACATCTTGAATGGTTTGTTTTGAAAGCTTTTCTATCCCGAGCTCTTTGGCAAGCTTGGTCAATGGCTCAAATTTCTCAACGTATACCGATTTGGTTTGCAAGGTCCCTTTACCGTTGATGGTGTTTTCAATCGGCATCATTTCCTGATCTAGAGCGCACACCAGCTGCATAGAGGTGCTGAACGCCCCCGTGCACGACTTTGCAATGGGTGCAAGTTTGTCTATCGTCGCAAACTTGGTAGCCGTTTGTTGAATATCGAGATTGCGAATGTCGAAAGCCATGTTCATGCGCGGCTGCTCCGGCTTAGAATCATACAACCCGTTCATGGTGATGTTTCCGCCCATCAGTGTAAAGGCCAAGTTGGAAAGGTCAGCCACGCCATCGCGTAGAACAACCAATCCGGTTGTGTTGGTGATTTCCAGATCGTCGTAGATCATGCGATCGAAGCGTGATTGCAGTTCGAAATCAACGTTTTTCGGCAAGCGGATCACTCCCATAGCTTCAGAGCTGTCTGCTGCTGTTTCAGTAGTTTCGGCAGTCGCTTCGTCTTCTTCGCCCATGAACTCATTCAAGTCCATATTTGAAGAATACAGGTTGAATCTTCCTGTCAGCATGCTGTCACGCAAGGCATAGTTCAGGTAATCAGTAATTTTTCCCGAAGCTTTCAAATCGGTGCGTCCTATGCGTGCATCGAAGGTGTTGAGGGATACAAACTGCGGTGAGAATTCGAAATCCGCTGTCTTCACATCCACATCATACGGCAATGAGTCGCTTTGGAATAGGATACCTGTAATCAACATTTTTCCGTTCGCCTTGAAATCATCGAACCGCTGCTCTTCGATGGCAGACGCCCTTCCATCGAGGTGCACGTCTGCATCAAAGGTGCCCGCAAGTTTGTCGCCATTTTCGAGCGGAATCATATCCTTTAGGTTGTCGAGAATGACTTTTGCAGTGAGGTCGAAATCGATCAAAGGATCGGTGTACGGATTTTTCAAATGCAAGGTCATGTCAATCGGATTGTTCGCCATAGTCATGGAGAACTTATCGAGGTCGATGGTCATTGCATCGTTGTCTACCCCTTGTGAAGCGTCGATGGCGAGCTTGATTTCGATGTTTTCGACTGACTTCGGCATGTCAGGATAGTTGAACCGACCTTTGTTCACGTCGAGGTTCAATCCAAACCCCGGCATTTTAAGATCGTTGTAGGTGCCGCGCACAAAGCCGTTGAATGCCACTTGACCATCGGCTTGCACGCCGGATAGATCGCTCGCAAATTCAGCTGGTACCATCGATAACAAGGTGCGGAAATCGGTCTTGATGGCTGCAAACGTGATGTCCATATCGATGTCATCCGCCGGCATGGATACCCAACCGTCTGCTTTCAAAGCCAATTCATTGAGGCCGATTTCATTGTCTTTGAAGGTGTATTTCGAATTTTCATTGTCGATTTCAAAATCCGCTTTCAACGAAGTTTTTGCTTCTCGGATGTACCGAACACCGTCATAAACCACATCCAGCGATTGAGCTGTAGTATTGGTGGATAAAAGGAATAGCTTCTCGGTGAAGTCACCTGAACCTTCGTGGTTTAACTGATTGATGGCGAGGCGCATCGGAAAGGTGGCGTCATCGTACACAATGTTGGTATTGGTGATGAAGTACCGGTTTAATTTCATGGAGAATCCACCGCCTTCTGAAGTTTCTTCGGTAGCAGTTGTATCTGTTGAAGGCTTTGCAATGTCGTAATTGGCTTGTCCATCAGGCAATACAAGCACGTTGATGTTCGCGTTGTCGATACCAATCTCTTTGATAGCAATCGATTCCCCAAAGAGACTCCATACATCAACGGTTGCAGTGATGGTTTCTGCTTCAACAAGCTTTATCCCTTCAAACGGCGCAATACCGGTGAGCGAGAGTTTCTCAATATCCACTGTTAAATTGGGGAAGTTGGAGATCAAGCTCAAATCCACGTCTTCGAAAGCGAAAACAGCGTTGAGGTTATCGTTGGCTGCTTTCTGGATTTCTTCTTTGATTCGCCCGGTGAAAAAGAAGGGCAAAGCAATGATTAAGACAAGCAGAACAACCAAAGAGATGGCGGCAATTTTCAGGAACTTCTTCATGGGTGTAAAAACGTAGTTTGGACAAATTTACACGAAGAAATGGGAGAAAGAGACGGACGACGAGAAATTGTTTCCGTGAAGAAATCTTAAAATGAGCAGCTGTCAACTGCGACGTCACATGACAGGTTCAGTGCTAGGTTCCTCGCTTTGGGCAATAACAGCACAAACGGTAGCATCGCTGCTTACGTTGATCACGGTGCGGCACATATCGAGAATACGATCAACAGGATAGACGATTGCGATCCATCCAGCAGGCAATCCAACGGATTCGAGCACTAGCATCATCATGATAAGTCCCGCGCTTGGAACGGCCGCAGACCCTATGGATGCCAAGGTGGCGGTAAGCACAATGGTAAGCTGCTGGGTGAAGTTTAGGTCCACAAAATGCATTTGAGCAAGGAAAACAACAGCCACCGCCTGGTATAAGCTGGTGCCATCCATATTCACAGTTGCGCCAATGGGAAGCACAAAACTTGAAACGTCTTTGTCGACTTTGAGGCGATCATGCACGCAATCCATAGTCACGGGCAAGGTTGCAGCGCTGGAACTGGTGGAGAAAGCCAACAATTGGGCGGGACCCATGGACCGAAAGAAATGCAGAAAGGCGCTAGACAAACTCAAACCTTGCTTTCGAGCGGCAAGCAACCAAAAGAGGAGGGGGTAAACAACAAAAAGCATTAGCGCGAGGCCGAATACCGTAACGATGATGTACCACAAGAGTCCTTGAAACAACTCAAACATGTTGCTCAAGGAGTCGCCTGCCATGTTGACCATGGTGCCAGACATCAAGCAAAAAACGAAAACGGGAGCAGCTTGCATTACGATGTCGACCATCTTCAAGAAAACTTCATTGAATCCGTCGATGACTCCTTGCACAGGAGCTGCCTTTTCAGCTGGAATAAGCACCAGGGTGATGCCTAAAAATAACGCGAAGAAGATGACTTGCAGCATGAGGGTGTCGTTGAGCGCGAGGAAGATGTTGCTCGGCACCATGTCGACGATAAACTGCAAGGGTCCAGATTTTTTAACGGTTTCAACGCTGTTGATATTTTTAGCAACCAAATCGCTGCCTTGCAAATTTTGAAGTTGTTCTCCGGCCTTTTCTATTTTGCTGGCATAGGTGGGATCGGTAAGGAAGTGCTTTCCGTCATGCGGCTGTGCCCCGTTGTTTTCGAGCCACATCTCATACGAGAGTCTGTTGGTTACGCGTGCGTCTTCGCTGAGTGTTGTTCCAGGTTGAAAAAGGTTTACTACCAACAATCCGAGACTCACGGCAAAAACAGTAGTAACCAAGTAAGCACCCAGGGTTTTGATACCCATTCTACCTAACTTTCCAATGTCTTTGAGATCCATCATTCCTTTAATGACGCTGAAAAGCACAAGCGGAATGGCGATGAGTTTCAGGAGGTTGATGAAGATGGTTCCCCAAGGTTGGATGAAATCTTTCGTAAATTGATTGATGCCGAGCTGGGTGCTGGCAATGGCCCAAACAACTCCTAAAAGTAAGGCAATAATGATTTTCCAGTGGAGGGCAAGCTTCTTCATTCCTTTCGTGTTCTTGGCCCGAAGATGCTAATTTTTGCGCACATGGGAATTATTTCAGGCGCATGGCCCATACCAAAACGTCATCTACCTGATCAAATCCGCCTCTCCATTGGTTGAAGTAGGATAGCAGTTGACGTTGTTGAACCGACATGTGCTGCTTGCAGATGCTATCGAAGAATGCGCACAATTGCTTGCGCATCAGCTTTTTACCGTACCTGCCTCCGAATTGATCTTGAAAGCCATCGCTGAACAAGTACACGCAATCGCCCTCTTGCATGGCGATGGTTTGGTTGCTAAATTCTGTTTGCAATTGGCTGTATCCGTTGATGCCTCTGCGATTGCCGGGCACCAATGTGTTTTGCGAGTGGTTAGTGTAATAGATCGGACGATTGGCTCCTGCGAACATCAGTTCCTTTTTTTCTGAGTCGAACCGGCACAATGAAATATCCATTCCTTCGTTGGAGCGGTCTTGCACGAGTGTTCGCACTTTGAGATTCAATTGATGGAGGATAAAAGCTGGATCGCGATCCGGGAAGTTTTCCAGAATGTCGTTCAACGCTGTTTGCCCAATCATACTCATAAATCCGCCTGGAACCCCATGTCCGGTAC
>JBJOIB010000140.1:0-8745 GCA_046047375.1 Bacteroidota bacterium | reverse complement strand
CAGAAATAATCCGCAGGGTTTACTCCCATAATGAAGTCCATCAGAAACACGATTGCTGCAATGATTAAAGAAGCTACAAATACTAGTACTGATGCTTCTTGCAGCTCTTTCCATGAGGGCCAGGTAACTTTTGATGTCAGCTCCTGATACGATTCCTCAAAATAAGTTTTTAAACCTGCCATGGCGCTTATTTTTGCACGGGCGGCAGGACTCGAACCTGCAACCAATGGTTTTGGAGACCACTACTCTGCCAATTGAGCTACGCCCGTAATTATGGCGAAAGAAGGTGGCGCATAAGGCCACCTTCTTCGCACAATTTTTATCTAATCGAGATTACTCGATGATCTCAGTTACCTGACCTGCACCAACGGTACGGCCACCTTCACGGATTGCGAAACGCAAACCTATATCCATCGCAACCGGTACAATCAAGTTAACAGTGATTGTTACGTTGTCACCAGGCATTACCATTTCGCGACCTTCGTCAAGAACGATTTCACCTGTAACGTCAGTTGTACGGAAGTAGAACTGCGGACGGTATTTGTTGTGGAAAGGAGTGTGACGACCACCTTCTTCTTTCTTCAAGATATACACCTCAGCTTTGAACTTCAAGTGTGGCTTGATGCTGTTTGGAGCAGCGATTACCATTCCACGACGGATGTCAGCTTTGTCGATACCACGAAGAAGTAGACCTACGTTGTCACCAGCTTCACCACGGTCAAGGATCTTGCGGAACATTTCAACCCCTGTTACAGTGGTTTTCATTTTCTCTTCCTGCATACCCAAGATCTCAACTTCGTTACCAGTGTTGATAACTCCAGTTTCGATACGACCTGTAGCTACTGTTCCACGACCAGTGATGGTGAATACGTCCTCGATTGACATCAAGAAAGGCTTTTCGTTATCACGTGGTGGAATTTCGATCCATGTATCAACAGCGTTCATCAACTCCATTACAGTGTCAACCCACTTTGGCTCACCATTCAAGGCACCAAGAGCTGAACCTTTTACAACTGGAGTGTTATCACCGTCGTACTCATAGAATGACAACAAGTCACGAACTTCCATCTCAACGAGTTCAAGAAGCTCTTCGTCGTCAACCATGTCAACTTTGTTCAAGAAAACAACGATACGAGGAACACCTACCTGGCGACCCAAGAGGATGTGCTCACGTGTTTGTGGCATCGGACCATCTGTAGCAGCTACTACGAGGATCGCTCCATCCATTTGTGCAGCACCCGTAACCATGTTCTTAACGTAGTCGGCGTGACCCGGACAGTCTACGTGTGCGTAGTGACGGTTTGCTGTTGCGTACTCAACGTGTGATGAGTTGATGGTGATACCACGCTCCTTCTCTTCAGGTGCGTTGTCAATTTGGTCGAAACTGCGTGCCTCAGAGAAACCTGCGTCAGCCAACACCTTAGTGATTGCTGCAGTCAAGGTAGTTTTACCGTGGTCAACGTGACCGATGGTACCGATATTCACGTGCGGCTTCGAACGGTCGAATGTTTCTTTAGCCATAGCCAGAATTATTAAATTAGTGTTCCTGTTCTTTTGTTCTTAGAGCCAATGACGGGAATTGAACCCGTGACCTCTTCCTTACCAAGGAAGCGCTCTACCCCTGAGCTACATCGGCTTTTGAGCGGGAGACGAGATTCGAACTCGCGACATTCAGCTTGGAAGGCTGACGCTCTACCAACTGAGCTACTCCCGCTAATAATTGTTTTTGTGGGGGTGATAGGATTCGAACCTATTCAGCATTACACAACAGATTTACAGTCTGCCCCGGCTCTCCACCTCCGGCGCACCCCCTAATGTTTGGTATTACATTCTCCTTTAAAAAGAGGAGAGCCGGTGGAGGGATTCGAACCCCCGACCAGCTGATTACAAATCAGCTGCTCTGGCCAACTGAGCTACACCGGCTTTTATTTCAAAGATCAATTGCTTTTCCAAAAAAAAGCACTCCCTCGGTTTAAGGGAGTGCAAATGTAATAAAGATTTCGACCGTACAAAAACTAATCGAGAATTTTTTTTGAAGTGTTACACCTTTTTAGTGCGCACGTGTTTTATCACGCTGCTTGCGAATCTGTCTGCGCAACGCTTCCACAGCATCATCTGTAGCTTCTTCAAACGATTTACACTGACGCTTGGCAAACAAGTCCTTACCCGGAACCAGAAGCTTTATCTCGGTTACCTTATTCTCTTTCACGTCTGACTTTTCCAGTCGTAAATAAACTTCTCCTCCGATTATCTGGTCATGAAACAAGGTCAATTTACTGATCTTGTCCTGAATGAAGTCGATCAACTTTTGATCAGCATCGAAGTGGATGGAATGAACCTGTACTTGCATAATCTTTAAATTTTAACCTTTTGGGTGATTTTGCTCGTGAATTGATTTCAACTTTTCTATGGTGTTGTGCGTGTAAACTTGCGTCGCTGCCAAACTTGAATGCCCCAGCAACTCCTTAACTGTATTGAGTTGAGCACCATTGTTCAATAGGTGTGTTGCAAAAGTATGCCTCAAAATATGCGGACTCCGTTTACTTAACGTACTGACCCTTCCAAGGTAATGATTCACGCGCTCATAAACAAACTTTGGATACAATTTCGAACCAGAATTGGTGCACAAAAAATGTGAATGGTCGCAAGTCACTGCTTCAGCGCGATAGTTGAGATATTCCCGAAGCAAGTCTACTGTTCCTTCAGATATCGGAATCAGTCGTTCCTTGTTCCGTTTCCCCAAAACTTTCAGCTGGCACTTTTCCATGTCAACATCCCCATCTTTGATCCCAATGAGTTCTGCCCTCCTTATACCACATTCGTATAATAAGGTTACCAAAACACGATCCCTCAGACCAAAAAAATCTTCTGTGAAAATCGACTCCCCTTCCAACAGGTTTTCCATCGACTGCTCATCCACAAAACCCGGCAACCTTTTCTCCTTTCGAGGCGCTACACTTTTGGAAACCGGATCTGTAGCGATCCACCCGCTTCTTCGTGCATATTTATAAAATGCACTTAAGGTTGATCGCTTCCTGTGAATACTCGTTGAACTATACCCCTCCTGCTTCAACTCGGCCAACCAACTCCTTACCATGACGCTCGAGACCTTGACCAAATCCTGCTCCTCAAATGTCCGTCCTAAAAAAGCCAAAAACTGCTCTAAATCACCGCGATAAGCAGTCAATGTGTGCGCAGACATGCGCTTTTCACTCCTGAGATAACTGAGAAATTTATCGAGTTCAGACATAAAAAAAGCGGAAACTGAATCATCAATTTCCGCTTAAATATATGAAAGATTTCTTTCTTACGCTTCGAACTGAGCCTGCATCTGAGTGCGATAAACTGCCTTCTTGCGCGCCTCACGACGTTCAACAGATGGCTTCGTATATTGCTGGCGATCACGCAACTCACGTACTACTCCAGTACGCTCAAATTTCTTCTTGAACTTCTTCAGTGCGCGCTCAATGTTTTCGCCTTCTTTTACAGGTATGATCAACATAATGTCTCCTCTTTACTAAAATGGAGTGCAAAGATACAACTTTTTATTCTTTCTCCAAATCAATCATTTAAAATCTCTCTCGAAATGACCAGTTTCTGGATTTCACTGGTTCCCTCACCTATGGTGCACAGCTTACAATCACGGTAAAACTTCTCTACCGGAAAATCCTTTGTATAGCCGTAGCCTCCGAAGATCTGAACTGCTTCTGTAGAGACTCGAACAGATACTTCACTGGCCATGTATTTGGCCATGGCACTCACCTTGGTTACTTTCTGATGGTTATTTTTCAGATAACAAGCTTCCTCAAGTAGCGATTCAGCAGCAGCAATCTCGGTAGCCATATCAGCTAATTTGAAACTTATGGCCTGAAAATTCGCAATAGGCTGCCCAAACTGATGGCGCTCTTTCGAATATTGAATAGAAGCCTGCAATGCCCCTTTGGCGATACCCAACGCCAGCGCACCAATGGAAATCCGACCTCCGTCCAAGATTTTCATGGCTTGCACAAAACCTTCGCCTTCTTTCCCAAGAAGGTTGGATGCCGGAATTCGGCAATCTTCGAAAATGAGCTCTGCCGTTTCACTCGCGCGCATGCCTAGCTTATTTTCTTTCTTGCCCCCTCTGAAACCAGGCGTTCCGCGTTCCACAATGAATGCCGATATTCCGCGGCTATCGAGCAAATCACCCGTTCTAGCCAACACAACAGCTACATCTCCTGAAATACCATGAGTGATCCAGTTTTTTGTACCATTCAATACCCACGAATCACCATCTTTCTTTGCAACGCACTGCATACGCATAGCATCAGACCCTGTGTTGGCCTCTGTCAATCCCCATGCTCCTACCCATTCTCCAGAAGCCAGCAATGGTAAATATTTGCTTTTCTGCACCTCTGAGCCAAATTGCATGATATGCCCCGTGCACAGTGAATTGTGCGCCGCTACCGACAGTCCTATTGAACCGCAAACTTTAGCGATCTCCTGAATAACAGTGATGTATTCAAAATAACCCAATCCGGCACCTCCATAAGCCTCAGGTACAAGTACCCCTGTCATTCCGAGTTCTCCGAGCTTCTTGAAAAGTTCTTTCGGGAAAATTTGGTTCTCGTCCCATTCCATTACGTACGGACGAATCTCTCTCTCTGCAAAATCCCGCGCCATCTGCGCAATCATCGGCAGGTTTTCGTTGGGTTCAAAGTTCATTGCTTTAACCTTTACGTTACCTATTAAATTGTTCGCTAATCCATATTAGCACGGTGCTAAAATAGTGATAAACGAACTGTGTTTCATTAATTCTTTTTCTCCACCTATATCCATGATCCCGACCAAAAAACTAAAGCCCGCTACTTCTGCTCCAGCCTGTTTTATCAAAGCGGCCGCCGCACAAGCGGTTCCTCCTGTAGCTAGAAGGTCATCATGAACTAAAATCTTCTGACCTGGAAGAACGGCATCTGCATGCATTTCTATGGTGGCATGTCCGTATTCTAACTCATACGAGTAGGCAATTGTTTCATACGGAAGTTTTCCAGCTTTGCGGATTGGAATAAATGGCAACCCAAGCTTCATGGCAAGGGGTAGCCCAAATAAAAAACCTCTGCTCTCAATTCCGGCGATGGCGTTTACTCCATTCGGGACGTTCTGCGCCAGTTCATTAAGTACTTGTTCGCACAAATCTGGGTCTTGTAATACCGGTGTGATATCCTTGAAAAGTATTCCCGGTTTCGGAAAATCCTTTACCTCACGTATCGTTTGGAGAAGTTGTTCTTTAATCATTGCAAATGCGCAAATAGGGGCGCAGGCGTAAAAATAAACTGTCATCCACTAATTTGCACTGTTTCAAGTCATCAATATGTGCAATTCCACCCCGTTGATCCCGAAAATTCACAATCACCTTTGCAAGTTTAAAGTTCAAATACGGGTGTTTGCCTAAGCTGGAAACACCAGCTGTATCAATACAAAGCGCGCGCACATTGATTTCATCTAAGGTGGTATATTGAAGTATTTTCTCAATTACTTCAGGCCGGAGTTTCTTTATTTCTCGCAACTGTTCCACCGAATGAAAGCCTCCTAAACGTTCGCGGTACCTCCACACCAAACGAGCACTGTATGCCCCCACACCTGGTATGTTTTCCAATTCTACAGTATCTGCAGTGTTTAAATTGACTTTCGAAATCTCAAGTGAGACGACTTTCCTGACCGAATCAACCGGGGACTCCGGTTGCGAACTGAACCGCACGCTTTGTAAATTTCGCTCAAACCAGCGATCTGAAAGAACGCGGATTTTCTTTAGATGTTCAATATCCCGAATTCCACCAGACCTTTCTACATAATTCAAAGCGACTGATGCCTGTTTTTCAGATAGCCCGGTCGACATCCAATCAACTAGAGAAAGAGTGTCGACATTGAAAGGGGTAATGTTAATGGCAGGATCGGTGGGCGCTTCCTTCTCTGGTATAGGCGTATTGGCAGGAAACAATTCAAGGTATTCAAAAAGTACCTCATTGTTCGTGAGGCTTGATATTTCCTCGGTTTCAGAAAAGTAGCGGTGAATCGAAATAGCCGCGCACAAAAGAAGAATAAACGAAACGATCCCTTCCCTGTCTCTCCGTCCTGCTGAAATCATTTTTTGAAGTTGCCTGACGGAGAATTTTTTCATGCCTAGCTAAATCGTTTGATTTCTCCTGACTTCACTCGTCGCAGATAATCGGCCAAATCCCTGCGGATTTCCGGGGCTAAAATGATCAGTCCAAGAATATTTGGAAAACACATCGCGAAAATCATCGCATCGCCGAAGTCGAAAACCTGCTTCGCGCTGATAGCTGATCCGATGATCACGAACATAACATACAGTACTTTGTACGATGTGCTTGAAGCCTTTCCTTCGCCAAAAATGTAAGTCCACGCCTTTAATCCATAGTAAGACCATGAAATCATGGTAGAGAGTGCGAAAAGAATAACGGCGAGTGAGAGTACGTAAGGAAACCAGCTTATCACTGATCCAAAAGCCGCAGAAGTCAATCCGATGGCTGCATCGCCAGAAATCTCTGTAGTTGTTTCTGGAGCCATACCAGTAATTACGATCACCAAAGCGGTCATAGTGCATATAACTACCGTATCGATGAACGGCTCGAGCAACGAAACTACACCTTCGCTCACCGGTTCATCGGTTTTAGCTGCTGAGTGCGCTATTGAGGCTGATCCAATTCCGGCCTCATTTGAAAATGCTGCACGACGGAAACCATTGATAAGTACGCCAATAAAGCCTCCAAAAGCCGCAGTTCCTGTGAACGCACTTTTAAAGATCAGTCCGAATGCCGCTGGTATATCTGCGAATTTAACCACAAGCACAACTATAGCTGCCAGTATGTAAATGCCAACCATGAAAGGCACAACCTTGTCAGTCACTTTAGCAATGGATTTAATTCCTCCAATGATGATGATCGCTACAAGACCGGCCATCACTGCTCCGAAGATCCAGCCTTGTCCGTACAAAAAGCTTTCAGTACCGCCTGTAACCGCAATAAACTGATTTGTTGCCTGATTCACCTGTACCATGTTCCCTCCACCGAAAGAACCGCCAATGCATGCTATAGCAAAGATGATCGCTAACACTTTTCCGAAGCCAGCCATTCCTCTGTTGGCCAAACCTTTGGATAGGTAGTACATAGGTCCTCCTGACACACTGCCATCTGCGTTCACATTTCGGTATTTCACCCCTAGGGTGCATTCTACAAACTTGGATGACATTCCAAACAAGCCCGCTACAATCATCCAAAAAGTAGCTCCAGGCCCACCAATGGAGATCGCAACTGCAACACCAGCGATGTTACCAACCCCAACCGTTCCAGACAATGCTGCTGTAAGTGCCTGAAAATGTGACACTTCACCCTTGTGATTCGGATCATCGAATTTACCTCGAACTACATCCAATGCGTGTTTGAAAGCGCGAATATTCACAAATCGGTAATAGAATGTGAAGAAAATCGCCCCGGCAATCAACCATACAAGCACAAAAGGCACCTCTTTCCCTCCGCCTACCGGAATGGTAAAAAAGATTATTTTACCGATAAAGGTTGTCACAGGCTCCATCAATGTGTTCAACTTATCATCAATGGTCTGCTCTTGCGCTGCGGCAAGGAATGGCAGAAATAGCGCTGAAAGGAATGAAAGTGGCTTAATAGTATTTCTCATGCTTTTTTTGGCTTGGCGACCAAATATAAAGAATCCGTCGGAAGTCGCCATTAAACTTCGGAATCCTGATGGACAAAAGCGAGTAAATCCTCAATCTGTTGCAAACTTCCCAAAACGAACAATTTACATTTCTTGTTGACTATCAGATCTTTAGATGGATTAGCCAAGAAATTTCCAAATTCGTTTTTCAAGCCAATCACATTCACTTCTACCCCCCCTTGTTTCATAAAATCGTCAAGTGTAATGGATTCAGCGGGCAAATGCGCCTTGTCGAGGGAGACTTCTGTGAGTCGATTATCACCCATTTGATCCAAGCGCAATTGATCAATGAATTCGGCGGTATCTGATTTCGATATGACTTCAGCCATGAATGCACCACCTACCCGATCTGGCATGATCACATGATTGGCTCCTGCAAACCGCAGTTTAGGCACCGATGCCGATTTAGAAGCGCGGGACACAATACTCAATTGGGAGCTCATTTCTCGCGCGGTGAGCACCACATAAAGGTTATCGGCATCATCTGGAAGAGTAGAAACCAATGCCTTGGCACGCTGAACACCCGCCTTGATCAGGTTCTCATCCGTGGTTGCATTGCCCTTCACCACCAAAAGATGCGGATTTTCAGATAGTTGACGGACTTTTAGCTCATCAGATTCAACCACAACAAGCTCAATTCGCTGTTCTTGCAATTGATTCACCACCATTTCGCCCACGCGTCCATAACCGCAAACGATTACATGATTTTTCAAGCCCATGATCTGTTTCATCGTTCGAACTGCTTTTGATCGTTGTTTGAATTCTCCCGCAATAAAATAAGTTGTAATAGCCGATAACGCATACGCGGATGTTCCTAAACTTGTGAGTATTAACACACTGGTGAAAAGCCTTCCGTTTTCACTCAAGGGCTTTACTTCTTGAAATCCAACGGTGGTAACGGTTATAACGGTCATGTAGAACGCCTCTGACCATGTATAGCCTTCCAGAAGAACATATCCTATACTACCCGCAACGATGACGACCGTTAAAAGCGCCAGGGCAAAGAAAATCCGC
>JBJOIB010000139.1:0-3901 GCA_046047375.1 Bacteroidota bacterium | reverse complement strand
CGAAATTAAACAGCGTGGCATCTACCGCATAGCTTGTCGCCTCGTTTGGTACTACCGTCAATCCTGCGTTATCTCCATCAGCCACCCCATGCGTAAACCTCAAATAACGAATCAAATCTTGTTCATCACCTACAGGTTCGCAATTCAAGCGGTTGTTTATTTCATCTGCGCCCAAGGCACGCTTCCATATCCGCACCTCGTCCAATGTTCCATCGAAATACCACAAGGGTTGATCGACGTATCTACGACCAATGACTGTTATTACATTGAAGATGTTTCTCGCCGAAGCTGTGCTATTTACGAGCTGTCCGTCTACGTAAAGCTTAATCACCGAACTTTCTCGTACGCACGTTAAATGCATCCACGTATTTGGTACAATAGGTGCACTGATGCTCTCAAAAGATCCAGTCGCCGTTGAGTTTCCTACTATAAACGAAACCTGGCTCCCATTCTGATGAATCGCCCAACCTCCAGTGCCTGAAAAAGCAGTAATAATGCCTGCTACTGCAGAGGCTTGATCAAAACGAACGTTCACCTCTACCGTAAAATCACCGGCCGCAAAAGCCGTTTCCGGACCTGTTGGAATAGATATGTAGTCGTTTACCCCGTCGAAATTCAAGCCGGTCGCAGCATAGGCACACGAACCATCTTCACATCCAGCTTCGCTGTTATAGTTGATGGCTTGCACATCTGTACACCCTGCAATATTTACTAAGCTCGATGCGCATGGATCGCATACGTCGCCAAGCCCGTCATTGTCCTGGTCAAATTGATCGGCGTTCGATACATCTACACAATTGTCAATAGCATCGCAAACACCGTCGCCATCTGCGTCTGGTAATGCAGTAAAAATACAGCCCAACAGAACATCGCATTCGGTGCTTACACATGGATCGTTCGATACACAGTAGGTTGGATCTATATCGTGCATCACCACACCGTTATCGCAGTAGTCTATAGTGCAATCAATGCCGTCGTCTACGTTTATTGGTGTTCCAGCACATCCGCAACTTGCATCCACAATGTCGTTTTCTGTGCAATTGTCGCCATCGTCACAACTCGCACCTACAAGCAAGCACGAGCCGTTATCTACTTCAGCAAGTGGATCGTAGTTGCAAGCATTCATATCGGTGCAGCCTTCAGGCAAAGCCGCGCAAACAATTCCTGAAAAAGGAGAACCCTCCACCCGGTTCGAGGTTGCACCAGTAAATGCAAAGTTAACCATGGTCATATTATGCCCATTACCGGTATAATCAAAAACGGTGGTGTTGGCAGTGTTGTCTCCGCCAGCAATTCCTTCGTTGAATGTGTAGTGGGCATACAGTCCGCTTGTGCTGCTGGCAACCTCACAGGCTATCCTTTGCTCAATTTGACTTTGCGGCAATTTACTATCCCAAATCCGCAACTCATCCATCCATCGAACCGGTCTACCCTGTGTAAACGCCCACGAATTCGCAATCATGGATCCTATTTGCACGTACGCTCCTGAAGAAATTACAAGTCCTGACATGGGAGCTCCAGAGGTAAACTGTGGAGCTTCAACCCCGCCGTAGTACATTTTAAGCCCTGTGCTCTCATCGTAAGCCACGGTCAACAAGAACCACTCATCTACCGGAAAAGAGTTGAAACCAACAGTTTTGGTCGGAGACCCGTTGGACCTGTTGAACGCTACTATCATGTTCGTAAGACCCTGGGTGTATATCTCTAAGTCTGATTTCGACGTTGTTCCGATATGAAACACCAAATGATATTGCCCGGGACCAGCCACTACTTTAATGCGCGCCTCAATGGTAAAAGCTGTTGGATCGAATCCGGTCAAATTGGTCATAACCATCCGATCGGAATCCGGCATGGGGTCTTGACCAAAATTCAGCGCTCCCGCCGTCTGTCCAACCCCCTGTAGGTTCATCAACAATGCACATAAAAAGAATAGGCTAGAAGGCAAAAAGGATTTGGAAATCATCATAGCTAGTTATTAATGGGCGTAAAAATACGACGAAACAACAATATATACCAACCAGTGGTCGAAAAACACCGATAAACGATTAGAAAACACCAATGAATCTAGAGATAAACCGTTCTTTTGAAACAAGTCGAACGAGGATGAAAGGTTTTTTGGCTTCTAAATTTGTTGTTCTTTGAAAGGGAACTTGGCACATTCATCTATCTTTCAGCCGCTATCCCATTTAAAAACGAGCTTAAATATCCCAACTCTTGAGCCCCTCAAGTGCTATCCAATGATGAAACACTTTTTCTCCCTCTTGCTGTCTGGATTGTGCATGATGACAACAGCACAAATAGATGCATCATCCCCTCTGTTCTCAACCATCAGAGTAAAAGACAGTCTGCTTTTCGACGTAGGGTTTAACACCTGTGATATCCAACAGTTTGAGGCACTTTTAAGCGAAAACTTTACCTTCTATCACGATCAATCGGGAATTACCAACTCGAAGGCTGACTTTATCTCCGGTGTGCAAAACGGATTGTGTAAACTCGTCTATAAACCGAAACGAGTACTGGATAGAAACACTATGGAGGTTTACCCACTCCAAGAAAATGGTGTCTTGTATGGCGCTATCCAAACAGGTGTACATAACTTTTACGCTGTAGAAGCAGATCAATCGGAATACATCACAAGCACCGCAAAATTTACGCATGTCTGGATACTGGAAAACGGGGATTTCCGCTTGTCGGAGGGGTTAAGCTACGACCATGAAGATTTTGAGAAACCATTCAACCACGATCTTTTGTTCGTCGATAAAAGCGAAACTGAAAGATGGCTGAAACACATGCATATTCCCGCACTGGGCATCGGTTTTGTGAAAGATGGCATAATACAACAAATGAGCGTTTTTGGAGAGTTATCTCCGAACCAACCAGCTCCTATCAACACCATTTGGAACGTAGCATCGCTTACAAAACCCATAACAGCCATGGTGGCGTTGAAATTGGTGAACGAAGGAAAATGGAACCTGGATGAACCCATTTATGCATACTACACAGATCCTGATGTCGCCAACGACCCCCGCGCAAAACGCCTGACAACACGGATGATTCTGAGCCATCAAACAGGGTTTTCAAATTGGCGTGGCAACAACGAAGACGGAAAATTGTCTTTTGAATTCGAACCCGGAACACAGTACCAATATTCCGGAGAGGGGTATGAATACCTGCGCAAAGCTTTGGAGAAAAAGTTCAATACAACCCTGGAACAGCTGGCTAATGAGTTGATCTTCGAACCTCTCGCCATGCACGATACCAGGTTCACTTGGGACAACCAAATGGAATCTGACGCGGCCAGATTTGCCCGCTGGCACAATGACCAAGGCGAACTATATGAAACGGAAACAAGCACTACGGCCAACGCAGCCGATAATCTTCTGACGACAGTTGAAGACTACACCAAATTCTTATTTCATGTGCTCAACGGCGCTGGCTTGTCGAACAAATGCTACAAAGAAATGATCGCTGACCAAGTCAGAATCAATGATTACAAACATTTCGGATTGGGCTGGTGGGTCGATGAAAACATCAACGAGAACAGCGACTTTGCACTCGTACACGGAGGCGATGACATCGGCGTGCACACCATCGCCTTTATCATCCCCAACACCAAACAAGCACTGCTCATCTTCACCAACAGCGACAACGGAACCGCCGCATTCCAAGATGTCCTCCTCAAATTCCTAACCCAAAACGGAGAAGGAATAATGAACGTGGAAATGAAGTGACAGCAAGCATTACTATTATCAAAAGGAATCGCAACCGCAACCCACTGTTTGAGCGAAGCGAGTTTGGGTGGAGGTCGATTTCGTTGATCAAAAGTTCAAGGGCGGATTATTCAGCCTTGACCTTTGGTCTTTTCCTTGCTTTGTGTCAAGACAAAGTGATAAAGAATAAA
>JBJOIB010000138.1:0-10536 GCA_046047375.1 Bacteroidota bacterium | reverse complement strand
CGATGCCCAGCTATCGCAAATTTCTACCTCCCAGGTGCCATTGAGCGGACATCCAATCAAGTTGCTAAAGTCTTGTACGCTTTCGTAAGTGCCACTCGCAATGGTACCTCCTGCATTGTCTGCCCACGTTCCATTGGTAGCATCCGGAGACCACCAGTAATCGTATCCAACTCCTGGATCAAGATCTAAGTCATCGTCAATGGGCTCGCCCGCAAACGTTCCTCCCCCACCCTGTTGGTGCACGATGACGGATTGTCCGTTCGGACAGATAAACGTGATCGTTATGTCACCGATAAATGAGTGCTCGAAATTGATGAAAAAGCTATCAATATCGTCCTCTGATAGTATCGTTTGGGTGAGCTGAAAATTCGAATACGTTATTTCATCGCTGAAACACTGCGTTTGGTCATCCGGAATGAACAAGGCTCCCCCCAAATCCACATCCGGAAGGTCAACCCACGGCTCGCTAATCCAAAGATTTAGACTATCTGGAGCAAAAATACTGTCGGGAATGTTGAAGTTCACCCCCATGTAATCAGAACCTCCTACGCACAAGTCGAAACTCGGTGATAGCAAGGAAAAGTCCGGATAGGTGCTCACCAACACAGTGTGGTCAGGCAAATTGGCACTGCTGCAATCATTGTCATCTGTTAACAACAACTGCACAACATAGCCACCTGGCTCGTCGAAAGAATGCGTAACGGTAGGCCATGAGGTGGTATTCACGGTTCCATCATCAAAAACCCACTGAAACGACTGCATAGATGTTCCTGGAGCGAAGGTGGAAGCAGATGCGTTGAAGGTGATTTGCTCGCCCGGACAAACCAAAAGAGGCACAGCTTCAACCGTGTTGATGATAGCAAAGGGACGCTCACAAGGAGGGCCGCATGAAATTTCTGCTACGAAATTCCCAACACCAGCACCATCACTCACAAAATGAACTGTCAAACAACCTGAAGCTGATGTGCTCGTAATATCTGTCGTTTGAAGATCATTCCCCGTATAAGTCCCTATGAGTGGAGCCCCCGTTGTTGGTCCATCAAAAATTTCGATGTAGTCACCCGCGCCCAAAGAAAACACGTTCCAGTAGAGATTGACTATGGTCTCCGGTGCGGCGGCACAAATCGTAATCGTCTCGTTTTGATTGTTTCCGTAGTCTCCGGCGCTTAATCCGGTGTCCACCAGAAATCCACCACACTGGGTAACATCAGCCCCGCTAATGGATAATTCCTGCGCGAACACTGCATGCCCGAACAACAATAAACCACAAATTAGTAAACATCTTTTCATGAGCTCTTTGCAGATCTTTGGTTATAGAAAAGACAACAGTTCCCGCATGAAAGTTGCTTCGTTTAAATATTTCTTTTTGACGATCCGTCAGACCCCAAGCTTGCTTTCTGTAATTATGTCAGAGCAATCAGTCAATTTGTCATTTTCATGCAGATGGAACATCAATTGACAAGTGGCATTATCCCCGCTGAATGCGGGATAAGAATTAAATAAAACAATAATCAATCATACAATGCAACAAGGAAGCATCAACGTACAAACGGAAAATATCTTTCCGATTATCAAGAAATTCCTTTATTCAGACCACGAAATATTTCTTCGTGAGCTCGTTTCTAACGCTGTAGATGCCACGCAAAAACTCAAAACACTGAAAGACATCGGTGAAATGAAAACCGATATTTCGAAATTGCGTGTTGAAGTTATCCTCAACAAAGAAGACGGAACCCTTACCATTCGCGATAATGGTATCGGTATGACAGCAGAAGAAGTGGAGCGATACATCAACCAAATCGCTTTTTCCGGCGCTGAAGAATTTGTGCAGAAATACAAAGATGCCGAGTCAAAACATGCTATCATAGGGCACTTTGGACTCGGTTTTTACTCGGCCTTCATGGTGGCATCTAAAGTTGAAATCTTCACCCGATCTCAGCAGCCTAACTCAACAGCAGTGCACTGGGAGTGCGATGGATCGCCGAATTACACCATGACGGAGACCAACAAAAAAACGAAGGGTACCGACATTGTGTTGCACATTGCTGAAGATAGCAAAGAGTTTCTAGAAGAAAGCAGAATCAGCGGCATTCTCAACAAATACTGCAAGTTCATGCCGGTTCCGATCATCTTTGGAAAACGCAAAGACTGGGTGGAAGACGAGAGCGGCGAAAAAGATGAGAACGATCAACCGAAGCGCACTCAGGTAGAGGTCGACAATCAAATCAACAACGTGCTGCCTGCATGGACACGCAAGCCGGTTGACCTCAAGGAAGAAGACTACACAGAATTCTACCGCGAACTCTATCCTGCCACCTTCGAGGATCCTTTGTTCAACATCCACCTAAATGTAGATTATCCGTTTAACCTCACGGGCATCCTGTTCTTCCCGAAACTCAAGCAAAACATGGAGATTCAGCGGAACAAGATTCACCTCTACTCCAACCAGGTCTTCATCACCGATAACGTTGAAAACATCGTTCCTGATTTCCTCACCTTGCTGCACGGGGTCATTGACTCGCCAGACATTCCTTTGAACGTTTCGCGCTCATACCTGCAAGAAGACGGAAATGTGAAGAAGATATCGGCACACATCACCAAGAAAGTTGCTGATAAACTCGCGTCGATGTTCAACAACGATCGGGCTGACTTTGAGCAAAAATGGGATGACATCAAGGTATTCATCGAATACGGAATGTTGACCGATGAAAAGTTCTTCGAACGCGCCTTGAAGTTCGCCCTCTTCAAAACCACAGAGGGTGTTTACTCCACCTTCGAGGAAATGAAAGAGCGCATCAAAGAAATCCAGAAAGACAAAAACGGAAAAGCAATTGTGCTCTATGCGGCCGATAAGCACGCCCAACACGCACGTATCGCGAAAGCCGTAGAGAGAGGCTATGAAGTTGTTCTCATGGAAGGACCTTTAGCGGCTCACTTGATTTCGCGCATGGAACAGCACGACAACGACGTTCAGTTCAAACGCGTAGATGCCGATGTGCTCGACAAACTCATTGAACGTGAGGATGCTATGCCGATGATGCTCACTGAGGAAGAACAAAAAAACTTGCAGCCGCTGATTGAAGAAGTGGCAGGACAAGAAACCTTCAAAGTGAGTTTCGCCTCCATGAGTCCTGATGAATTACCTATGCTCATCACTGAAAATGAGTTTATGCGCCGCATGAAAGAACAGCAGCTCGCAGGTGGCGGAGGCTTCCAGATGTTCGGCAGCTTGCCTGATAGCTACAACCTGGTGGTGAACGGAAACCATCCACTCATTGCAGATCTCGCGCACGGCGAGGATGAAGCCCGGAAAGATAAGGTTCGCCAACTCACAGATTTGGCAAGATTAAGTCACGGCATTCTGAAAGGAGAAGCGCTTACTGCCTTCATCGACAGAACAGTGTCACAAATGAAAAATGCATAATTTAAACAATCAATGAAATACCTTAGTATCATTATCCCCATCGCCGTTATCGGTTTGCTCGCACTGATCGGAATCAGTCAGTACAACGGCATCATCACTAAAAGTGAAAATGCAGATAACGCATGGGCGGATGTTGAATCCGCTTACCAGCGACGTTTCGATCTCATTCCGAACCTCGTAGAAACCGTAAAGGGATACGCTGATTTCGAACAAAGCACCTTGATTGCGGTAACCGAAGCTCGCGCTGCTGCCATGGGAGCCATGCGCACGGCAGGCGAATCGGGCGACTTGGGTGAATTCCAAAAGGCAAACGCTAATCTTGGCGTGGCTATGGGACGTTTCTTCGGATACACCGAGCAGTACCCCGACCTGAAGGCAAACCAAAACTTTATGGATCTTCAACGCCAGCTCGAAGGCACTGAAAACCGAATCAATACCGCACGTGATCGCTTCAATGAAGCGGTGAAGGAGTACAACGCAAAAATTAAGCGCTTCCCGGGGAATTTGTTCGGTTTCGACGAGAAAACGTACTTCGAATCACAGGAAGGTGCTGAAACCGCTCCGAAAGTAGATTTCGCGAAATAATGTCTTCCGTATACGACCTATTTGACGACTCAGCCCGGCAGTTGCTCCAAGAAGCGATTGCCGTGGCTGAGCTCAATACAAGCGGGGAAATCAGGCTTCACATCGATGAAACCTGCAAAGAAGACCCCATGGATCGCGCTGCTTTTCTATTCGAAGAGTTGGAAATGCACAAAACAGCGCTGCGCAATGGAGTACTTATTTACTTCGCCCTAAAAGATCGAAAATTTGCCATTTTGGGAGACTCCGGAATCAACAATGCAGTACCTGCCCATTTCTGGGAAAGCACCCGCGATGCGATGCTTGAAAACTTCAAAAATGGAAAATTCATTGAAGGACTTCAACTCGGCATTCTGTCGGCTGGCGAACAATTGAAGGCATTCTTCCCTTATGAATCCAATGATACCAATGAACTTTCAGATGAGATTACTTTCGGTCATTAGTTTACTGTTTGTTGGCGTTTTCAGCGGTCTCGCACAAGGAGAATTTCGCGGTCTTCGACCCAGCGACAATGTGTTCGTTTACGACTATGCGGATGTGCTAACTGATATTGCAGAACAGCAGTTGAACCGCGATTTGGTGGCTTTTAAAGACACGACCTCCAACGTTATTGTAGTTGTTACCCACCCCGATTTTTTCGGTGATGCACCCTACAAATTCGCCACAGATCTAGGTGATGCCTGGGGAGTAGCGGGAAGCAAAAACGACAACGGTATCGTTATCGCCATCAAACCAAAATCAAACGAACAGCGTGGCGAAGCCTTCATTGCGGTAGGATACGGTTTAGAAGGAGCCATTCCCGACATTACTGCAGGCCACATTGTGGATGGCGAAATGATTCCATACTTCAAAAAGAACGACTATTTCAACGGAATCAAAGCTGGCGCGAATGTTTTAATGCAGCTGGCTTCTGGTGAAATCAAAGAATACGCAGGCCCCAAAAAAGGCAAACGCTCTGAGCCACCTTGGGCCGCACTGATTATGATTGTCGCCATAGCTTTCATTACTTTTGGCAGCTTTGGGTACCGCGCTTGGAAATATGCTCAACTGAACGACATCACCTTCTGGGCAGCTTTGATGCTACTCTCCCAAGCATCGCGATCGCATCCCGGACATTACAGACACTTCACAGGAGGCGGATTTGGCGGTGGAGGATTCGGTGGTGGCGGAGGATTCGGCGGCTTTGGCGGTGGAGGATTCGGCGGAGGTGGTGCTGGAGGCAGTTGGTAAATAAAAAGAAGAAATGGGATACGGAAAATGGATCGGTGGTGCCTTAGGATGGGCCTTCGGCGGACCAATAGGCGCCGCAATGGGATTCGCCATGGGCATGATGTTCGACGACAACACACTTTCGCAAGAAGGCGCTCAAACGCGCGATTACAAAGAAGCGTACCGCAAACAACGCCATCATACCACAGGTGGCGATTTTGCCGTGAGTTTGATCATTCTATCTGCTGAAGTCATGAAAGCCGATGGAAAAATCATGCGCTCAGAACTCGACTATGTAAAGCAGTTTTTTGACCGCAACTTCGGAAAGGCCGCATCGGCGCAATATGTAGACCTGTTGCAACAAATGCTCAAACAACAAAACGATGTGCGAGCTGTAGCAGAACAAGTGCGTTATTTCATGGATCACCCGCAGCGCCTGCTCATGCTGCAATACTTGTTTGGCATTGCACTAGCTGACGGACAAGTGGATAACACAGAATTGAACCTCATCGACCGCATAGCGGGTTATCTGGGGATTTCCGACAAAGATTTCACCTCCATCAAAGCAACGTTCTATACCGACACCAAATCGCATTACGAAGTGCTCGAAATAGCCCAAGATGCTGATGATGGTGAAGTGAAAAAAGCCTACCGCAAGATGGCTAACAAATACCACCCAGATAAGGTGCGCGAATTGGGAGATGACTACCAGAAAATGGCGCAGGAAAAATTCATTCGCGTGCAACAGGCCTATGAAGCAATCAAGAAGGAACGTGGTTTGAAGTAACAGCGTTCCTTTGGCGCAAAAAGCCGATGATTCCCAATGCGATAAAAACAACATTTGCCGCCCCTAGGGCTCCACTTTCTTGCAGCCATAGAGCTCTTTCTGAACCCCATAAATCGGGCGTGGCCAAAGTATATGGAATCATGCAAAGCACCCATAAAACCCAGCCTGCGTTTCGCCAAAGCGACTTTTCTTCTCGCAGCCATGCTGCACCCATCACCAAAAGGGGCATGGTCCACATAAAGTGCTCCGTATCCGTATGTACTAAATTGGGAATAAGCGCTACAAGCGTAAAAAACTCCACCATCTCATTCGCATTTTTGCGCCACTCCTCCCCTTCTCTTGCTTTATTGTAGCGAATGAAGGCCAGCGTAGTAGCGGCAACAAGCAAGAGTATAGCAACAATGGCAAGCCGTGGCTCCATCCATCCGCCGAGTAAGGCGTAGAGCGTATTCGGACTTTCAGCAAGAGACGTGTTGTGCGATTGCATGGCAACCAACCATTCGTTGAGCAAATTCATGTGGCTTTCCCAGCCCGCAATCAAAGCCGGCGAAAACATCAAAAAGACGAAAAACGAAAGCGCATACCCGAGCAATTTGTAATAACCCCGCACAAAAAGCCATGGAAGCACCACCACAAAATGCGGTTTAAATGCGAGCACCAAACCAATGAAAAGTCCGGCCAGCAAGGGTTTTTTCTTCCTGTCAACAAACGTACAATAGGCCCCTAGAAAGAGCAGCCAGTTGACATTCCCCAACAACAACTCCCGCGAAAAATGTCCCGCCAACGTAATCACCACAACCCACCAAACCGGCGCCAAATCAGCCCTTCCTGACCATGCAACTAAATCATCGTACACCTTGCGCAACCCCCATCCAATAGCTGCTGTCAACAACAAAAAATAAACGACACGCGCTCCCATCCACCCAAACAAATGAAAAGGAGCGAAAAGCCAAGCCGCAGCCGGCGAATACTTGTAATACCCAGATGAAACCCCAAAAGCTTCACCATAGGGCGACTCACCCGAAAGCAACCGCCCACAGGCATCATAGTACACCTGAAAATCATAAAGGGTAAATCTGTTGTTGATGAAGTTCAATACCCCGAACAACAACATGACTACAACGGGAATAATTATCTTGCGATTCACCCTGCGAAGATAGGATATGATGCTACCCCTGCTTTATCTTTGTCGAAACTTTACTCGCGATGTTCGGAGATATGATGGAAAAGTTGCAGCAAATGCAACAACAAGTGGGCGAATCTAAAGCTCGATTGTCTACAATTACCGTTGAAGGCAAAGCCGATGGCGTGATTGTGGTAATGGATGGCAACCGAAAAGTGAAAGATATTCGCATTGAACCTGTGGTGCTTGAAGATGTTGAAGACCTACAGGATCTGCTCATTACCGCTATGAACAGAGCTATAGAAGCTGCCGATAAAGCAAACGAAGCCGAAATGGCAGCGCAAGCCCGCTCGCTTCTCGGCAGGTAAACACCTCCCTATCCGTTTTTTTAACCGCCCAACCCTATTTTCCAGGGAATGTCAGGTTTTTCCAATTTTGTAAGTTAAATTCCCCACTTCAAAATTGTGCTCAATGAAAAGAAAAACACTGACCTGGATGACTTTTGCAGTCATTGGCCTGTTGGCTTGCTCTTCACCTGCCCACGCGCAGCGGAAAAAAGACAAAAACAAAAAACAAACAGAACAGCCGGCGAAATCAGAATCTAAAAACAAGTCGATTGCCGACCTTACCAAATCCTGCAAAAAATACGAAGGTCTTTTCACCATCTATCAAGATACCATTACGGGCGCATCATGGATGGAAGTAGCTAAAAATCAACTCGATAAAGAATTTATCTATTTCAGTTTCATTGAAGATGGAGTGATGGATGCCGGCTTCTTTCGCGGAGCCTACCGTGGATCCAAGGTAATTCGCTTCAAACGCTACTTTGAACGCATCGAAATTCACGAAGAGAATACAGACTTTTATTACAGTGAAGACAACGCTCTCAGCAAAGCAGGAAAGGCCAATATCAACACGCCGATTCTCGCATCTGAAAAGATTGAGGCTTACGCAAAAAACGACAGTATTTTCCTCATCAGCGCCGACAAAATTTTCCTTTCTGAGAACTTCCAAATGGTTAAGCCACCGAGCTCTCCAGAGTTTCCGAGCTTGTTGGGTGGACTTAGCAAGGATAAAACGAAGATCAACAACATTCGCTCCTACCCTGAAAACACCGATATCTCTGTTTCGTATGTGTACGATAATCCCTCTCCACGCTTTGGCGGCAGCAGCGCTGTTACAGATGTACGTTATATAACAGTAAAATACCAGCACAGTCTCATCGAAATGCCGGATGACAGTTTTTCACCTCGCAGAGACGATGCCCGTATTGGATATTTCATGTCGCAAGTAACCGATATGACCAGCTTCGATGTTGCTCCTTACCGTGATATGAGTCACCGCTGGCGCTTGATTAAAAAAGACCCCGGCGCTCCTCTCTCTGAACCGGTTGAACCCATTGTTTGGTGGATCGAAAACACCACTCCTGTGGAGTTCCGTGACATCATCAAAGACGGAGTTGAACGGTGGAACCTTGCCTTCGAAAAGGCAGGATTTAAAAATGCCGTAGTGGTGAAGGTACAGCCCGATGACGCCGATTGGGATGCAGGTGATATACGCTACAATGTTCTTAGATGGACCAGTTCGCCCATGCCTCCATTTGGTGGATATGGACCAAGCTTTGTAAATCCACGCACCGGTGAAATTCTCGGCGCGGATATTATGTTGGAGTTCACTGCCATCAAAGGCCGTTTGTTCCGCAAAGAAGTCTTTGAACTCGCTGGCCTAGAAAGTTTCGACGTGACTTCGGAAGAACTCTCTGCGGATATGCACCGTTGCGATGCCGGACAAATCATGGGTAGAAATATGCTGTTTGGAGTGCATGCCTTGCGCGCCCAAACCATGGATGCCGCGGCAGAAGAAGAGTTCGTAAAGCAAACATTGCAGCGCTTGGTGCTACATGAAGTCGGACATACCCTCGGGTTGTCGCACAATATGCACGCCTCCACCATGCTGAGCCCTGAAGAAATCAAAAACCCGGAAATTGTCGCCCAGAACGGTCTTTGTAACTCTGTGATGGAGTATCCCGCAATCAACTTCGCACTCGATAAAAAAGATCAAACCGTTTATTACGATGGCTCTCCCGGCCCTTATGACTACTGGGTAATCGAATATGGCTACTCAGAGGCATTGGCCGATCCGGTAAAAGAGGAACAGCGCCTGCAACAAATACTCGCTCGTTCTACCGACCCTCTTTTGAAATTCGGTAACGACGCAGATGACATGCGCTCACCCGGACGAGGAATCAATCCGGATGTGAATATTTTCGATTTGAGCAGTGACCCTGTTGCCTATGGCGCTGAGCGCTGTGAGTTGGTTATTCAAACCCTCCCAAAGATATTTGAGGCTTATACCGCCGAGGGAAAATCGTACGAAGAGCTGAGAGCAGCTTACTTCGCACTGACAGGAGAATACGCAACCCAGATTCAAATCATGACCAGACAAATAGGTGGCGTTCGTTATGACAGAAGCGTGGTTGGACAAAACACAGATGCCAAGCCACTCGAGCCGGTAAGCGAAAAAGACCAAAAAGCAGCGTTGGCCGCACTCAATACCTATGCTTTTTCGCCCGCGGCTTTCGATGTTCCGGAGGGTATGTATAACTATTTGCTTGCGCAACGCAGGGGGTTCAACCATTTTTCATCCAACGACGACCCGCGCATTCACGACCGTATTATGGCCGTGCAGGCTTCTGCGCTGGTGCACTTGCTCCATCCAAATGTGCTTAAACGAATCATCGATTCGCAAGAGTACGGCAACACGTACGATTTAGGAGAATACATGACTGAGTTGACCAACATCATGTTCAAGGATGACATCAATGCCACGGTTAATTCGAAGCGCCAAAACCTACAGTCTATGTACGTTGATATGTTGATCAAAATGCTTGATGAGAAATCACGTCAAACCATGATCGCGCAAAACATGGCGTTGTATGAGCTCAACCGCATTCGCAAAACCATAGCTGCCTCCACCGGAGGCGATGTGCTCACCAAAGCCCATCGCGCCGCCCTTGTGCAGAGTATAGATGATGCACTGAGCAACAACTAAGTTCAAAAGACGCACAAAAAAAGGGCTGTTTCGCACAAGGAACAGCCCTTTTTTTTTTCTTAATACGTTGGGTTCGAGAGCCTCAGCAAACGTTGCTCTACACCTATTTATCAAAGGCAAAAACGGCACCAACGAGCTTATCTGTGCTGAAATCGGCATTTAAAATAAGTCCGTTGTTTTGCGTAGTTGTTCCATTCACTTTCATCCCTTTGATGGCGGCTAGCCGTTGAACATAGGTGCCGGCACCTTCACTCAGTTGTTTATTGAACGCATTGTAATCGATAGGATCTTGGCTAATCACGACCGCCATTTGATCCTGATAGCCTTCAGTATCCAGCTCCATGCTATAATCGCTCGGAA
>JBJOIB010000137.1:0-9088 GCA_046047375.1 Bacteroidota bacterium | reverse complement strand
GTTCAGTTTGCATTATATCCCAATCTTGACGCTGCAAAATTCAACTCTTTTCATTGCTTTCTTTGATCTAAACATCCGAGCCGCCGGCGCGAACGTCATAAATACTCACAACATGATCCATGCGAATCTTCAATCCGCTTTCAAGCACTAAATATTCAGCTCCATTGATAGATTCCCAGGTCAAAATTGCATCTTCTACAGTCATCTCAACATCGTTACTTTGATACACAATGCGGCCTTTTTCAACACGTCCGCGTTTTCTTAGGGTCGCCAAATTCTCAACCTCATCCATAAACGAACACGATACTGGTTTGTAAGGCTTTTCTGAATTTTCCATGATGCCAACTTTTCTTCAAAGGTAGCAACTGCATCCAAAGAACCGGTTTGTAACCTTCCCTCTTAAAAATAGTATACACCTCTAAACCTGTTTGGAGGAACGGTTATGAAAATGAGAACATCACTATTGATTTTGCTGCTGACTATTTTAGCCGGCAGTATCTTCGGTCAATCCGGTGAACCGTGTGGTTCCGGAATTATTCACGATCATTTACTTGATACAGATTCGGTCTACCACCGTTCTTGGATTGTGCTTGAACAAAGGCTGCACCAGCTTCAACTTGAACAAGCCAATGATGTTGAACGAGACGAAACGATCTATACCATTCCGGTTGTCTTTCATGTGATTCACGAAGGTGAACCGGTGGGGCAGGGCTCTAACATTTCAGACGCCCAGCTATTCAGCGCTATCGACGCACTCAACGAAGACTTTCGAAAAATTGCTGGCAGCAATGGCGACGGCGCCGGAGTTGATGTCGGCTTCGAATTTTGCCTTGCCGCCCGCGATCCAAATGGAAATCCAACAACAGGCATTGTGCGTGTTGATGGATCTGTGGTTACCAACTACGCAGACCAAGGTATTCGAGCTACCGGCTCAGTAGGTGCCGATGAAGTAACCGTAAAAGCACTCTCTACTTGGCCACGTGCTGATTATCTGAACATTTGGGTAGTCAATGAAATCGAAGACAACAACGCCTCAAGTGGCATCCAAGGCTTTGCCTATTTCCCTATCAACAACCCCATCGACGGTGTTTGCATCCTCCACAACGCAACCGGTACCATTGGAAACATCAAGCCGAGCACAGCTTTAAACAGAACACTGACGCATGAGGTGGGCCATTATTTTGGTTTGTACCACACTTTTCACATGACTACGAGCTGCAGCGGTGAATCCAACTGCACAACACAGGGTGACCGTGTGTGTGACACCCCTGCAACCATTCTAGCCTCCAGCTGCACCAGTCCAGCGTGCTCAGGAACACAGCAGGTTGAGAATTACATGGATTACACGTCGGAAGCCTGCAGAGACATGTTCTCTCAAGGACAAAAAGACCGCATGCGCAATACCCTCTTAACGCAGCGCAACACCTTGATTGATTCATTTGGCTGCGTTCCCGTAACAGACATCGATGCGGGAGTAACTTCCATCATTCAACCCACCGCAAGCGGTTGTTCAACTGTAGTAGAGGGATTGGTAGAGCTAACCAATTTTGGCTCACAGACACTGACATCGGTTACAATTCATTACAACATAGACAACACCGGCACGCAAACGTACGAATGGTCAGGTTCCCTAGCCAGCGGAAACACTGTACAAGTAGCTCTTCCGGCCATGCCAACTACTATGGCTGACCACACGTTCAACGCATGGGTAAGCAACCCCAATGGAAGTGCTGATCAAAACAATGGCAACGATGAATCATCCAAAGACTTCACCATTGCCTCTGGCGTGGGAGTAACTATGACCGTAACGCTTGATTATTTCGGTGCTGAAACTTCGTGGGATATCCGCCAAAATGGCGATGTCATTGCCTCGGGTGGCCCCTTCAACAACTCCAACCAAGGTGCAGTTTTTGCCTCAGATGTATGCTTGCCTGATGGGTGCTACGACCTCAATGTGTACGATGCCTATGGCGATGGTATGTCGCTCATCAATGGTACGTACAATTTAACAGATGAATACGGGAACGTTCTGGCAAGCGGTGGAGGCAATTTCGGTCTTCAAGCCACACACAACTTCTGTGTTGAGCACGTGGTTACCGAAGTAACACCAACCGCCAATTTCAGCTGCCCAGACGTTACCCTTTGTGCCGGTCAGTCAACAAACTTCACAGACCTTTCATTGGGTTCACCAACGGGATGGAACTGGACCTTCACCGGTGCTTCACCTGCTTCGTCAAGCGCACAAAACCCAAGCAATATTACTTACTCCAACCCCGGCACTTATGCTGTTACTCTTACAGCTTACAATGGCGCTGGAAGCGATGCTGAAACGAAAACAGCATACATCACCGTAACCGCCAATCCAAGTGTTACCGTTACGGCTTCCAACGTAAGCTGCAACGGATATACAGACGGAAGCGTATCAGCCTCTGCCACTGGTGGATCAGGCTTTGTATATAGCTGGAACACAAGCGCAAGCGGCAGCTCATTGTCCAATGTGGGAATCGGAAATTATACAGTCACTGTAACCAATTCTGGAGGGTGTTCAAGCCAAGGAAGTGCTGCTGTTACGCAACCGGCGGCCATCACCATCAATCTTACCACTTCCAATGTTACTTGCAATGGAGCTCAAAATGGAACGGCCTCTGCTGTTGCAACAGGTGGTACTGGAACTATGACATATGCATGGAACACAGGAGCAAGTGGAAGCGGAGTTTCAAACCTGGCTCCAGGGAGTTATAACGTAACCGCAACAGATCAAAACGGCTGTACCAAAACCAACTCTTTCAGCATTTCTCAACCAACAACCTTGGCTGGAAACTTAACCGTCAACAACATTTCTTGTAACGGTGATGCCGGATCTGCGCACCTCATTGCGTCAGGTGGAACACCTCCTTATTCCATCGCATGGAGCACCGGTGTAGGTGGCAATCACCTGTACGATCTCACGCCAGGAAACTACAGTGTTACGTTAACTGATGCCAACCAGTGCGCGTGGGAACAGACATTTAGCATTGTTGAATCAGACGAACTGAACGTCAACCTCACAGTGAGTGAAATTAGTTGTAACTCTTCATCGGATGGCGCAATCAGCGCCGATGTCAACGGTGGCGTTGCTCCATACAGCTTCAGCTGGAATACAGGAGCAAACGGTTCGTCCCTTTCGAACCTTGGTGCAGGCACCTATACTGTGACAGTGACCGATGCTTCAGGCTGTCAAGGCACAGGAAGTGCTTCCTTGCTGGAGCCATCTGCTCTTCAGCTAGCGATATTTAAAAGTGATATCAGCTGTTTCGGAAGTGATGACGGATCTGCAACCGCTACAGCCACAGGAGGCACATCACCTTACACCTATGTTTGGAGCAACGGAGCAAGCACATCCATCATCAATGACCTAGGTGTTGGATCGTACACTCTCACCGTTAGCGATGCAAGAGGTTGTTCTGTAGAAGAAAGCATTCAAATCATAGAACCGTCTGAACTTACCCTTTCAGCGCTTATTTCTCAGGCTGAAACATGCGTTGGAATGGATGGTGAGGCCATCGCAAACGCCATGGGGGGAACTGGAAACTATACCTTTGTATGGTCGAATGGCACTACAAATCAGCTTCTTTCAGGCGCAAGCTCAGGGCAGTATTTGGTAACAGTTACCGATGGAAATGGCTGCTCTGTTTCAACTACCGTCGACATCCCATACGATTGCAGCCAAGTGGTGCCAACAACTATGCTAAGTAAAGTCAGCTGCGGCGCTGAAAACCTGGCTCTATCTGATGTTATCTACTGCATCCCGGTTGAAGAAGCGGGCATGTACCAATGGCGATTTACCAACATTGCTTCAGGAGCTTTTTCCGACGAGTACTCCATTGGAGGCAATCCGAGTTTCTCGTTATCGAACGTACCGAATTTAGGTTACGGAATGACGGTATCGGTTGCGCTGCGTGTAATGGGCAACAACAAAGCCTGGTCAGTATGGGGAGAGCCATGTTTGATAAGCACCAGCCACGACGTGCCTCTCACTTCTGTTACAGACAGTGATTGTGAAACAGGAATTATGACTGAAGGCATGGTGGTTCAATGCCATCTTGTGGCTGGAGCAGATGTATATGAATGGTCATTTTCTACTTCTACAGAACAACATACGTTTGTAACCTATATGAACCAATTCAATCTATCGAATGCTGATGGATTGCTTTTCGGGGAGATGTACGACATCCGTATCCGCACCCGAATTGGAGAAAACTGGAGCGAATGGGGCGATGTGTGCACCATGCTATATGAAGATGAAAACGCAGTAATAGAAGGGGATTGGAACAATTTCAGCATCAATGTTTACCCGAATCCATCGAACGGTGAAAATATTTTCATCGCTTTCCGTAACCTTCCAAGTGATGCTCACGTAATAGACCTTGAAGTTTACGATGGAAGCGGTAAACTAATTGAAAACAAAACGCTATCTGAATCGGTTCCACAAGAGCCACTTACATACCACTTCCAAAAGAAACTTTCACCAGGAATTTATTTCCTGAAAATCCACCTCAAAGGAGATGTAGTTGAAGAGAAGTTGATTATTGAATGATATAGGGTGGAGACCAATTTACTTGGTCAAAAGAAGAGCCCGTCTCACGCAAGTGGACGGGCTTTTCGATTTACGTATTTTCAGCATCGATTATTCACCCACCGGGTAAACAATCTTGGTCATAATCTCTGACTCGTTCGAAACCGTTACAGGGTCGTTCACATACACTTCATAAGGACTTTGACGCAATGCGATGTTGTTTTCCAAGATATACGCATCTAGTTGCTCCCATGTGCTACCTGATGACTCATAGCTTCCATAGTGAACTGCGCTCAAACAACGACCTCCAGCCATTTTTTCAACCACCAATTCAGCATTGCCAGCAATACTGTCTGCCACGGGCATAGCAAAGGTAATATCCATTGATTCAGGCGAATACCTGCGAATGATGGCCAAGGGTTGTCCTACCGGCTCAATGCCTTCACCCATCAAGAACTCCATAATTTTTCCATACGCTGGACCGTGTACAGCTCCACCTGCCATCGAAGCCTCAGTTACATTATCCAATGGCAACCCAACGTACCACATATCAGGAATCACATCTACCGAAGGTTCAAATACCGGCTTGGCCTCAACAATGGCTTTCAATGAGGTCAATCCGGTTTCGTAGTCTTTTTGAAGAGCATCTACACCCATCAACAACAACATTCCGCGGAACATAAATGGTGTTTCAGCACCATCGAGGGTCCATGTAACATTGGTACCTCCTTCAGTGGCTTCAAATATCCAGTTAGCATAGTTATCTCCAGGAAAATCGCCGAAATTCAATTTAATCTTGATGAATTCATTTTGGGTTACTTCCACAATTTCTTGTGTGCCAGTTCCAATTTTTTCACCTGTCCAATCCATGCGGGCACCCAACCCACTTTCAGCACCAGAATAGGTGTTTTGGGTTGTAGAATCCATAGCCGCCCAAGGATTCCATGCTTCCCAGTTACGGAAATTTGCCACCTCCTTGTAAACTACCGCCGGACTGGCGTTCATCTCTTTTGACAAGGAGAACTCCATTTTTTTCGGGCCAATTGCACACATGATCAAATAGATAATCAATAGAATACCTATGATCGAAAAAAGAATCTTAAGAAACTTCATATCAATTTGGTTTTGGTTGTTTAGAGAACGAAGGTATAAAAAAACGGCCTCTCACCAAGGGCAGCAACTCCGGCCAAAGTTCTTATATTCGGCCTTTTGCTGTTGCACTTGAAAAAACACACTGTATGTTTCCAATCACAAACGATGCTGTTGTTCTAGGTTTATTGATGGCCACCCTTGCCTTGATTTTCTACTCTTCTCATCATCCGAAAACGAGTAAGATTTACAAGTACATCCCATCATTGCTGTTGTGCTACTTTATTCCTTCCCTTTACAACTCCTTTGGATTGATTGATGGAGAAGCCTCTGCTTTGTACAAGGTGGCATCTACCTACCTGCTGCCGGCGAGCTTGGTGTTGCTGTGTTTGAGCATTGATTTGAAAGGAATCATCAGTCTGGGACCAAAAGCCTTAATCATGTTTTTCACGGCTACGTTTGGAATCATCGTAGGCGGCCCGGCAGCCCTATTCATTGTCGGAAACATAGAACCTACCCTTTTGGCACCTGAAGTAACTACGCGCAGCGAAGTGTCGCCTTCTAACATTCAAAATATCTCGTTGGAAAGTGGTAATTCAATTTCTGCTGGAGATATACTTCTGTTTGATTCCGGATTAAAGCTAAAAGTAGACCGCACACTTTCCCAATCGGAGACCAACGATTTGTTTACGACAACCGCTGATCTCGCCTTTGTGAATGATTCGCTTTTTACTACTATACCAGCAGGTGAAGTGCTTACCAATATGAACAGCGAATTCTGGCGTGGACTTTCAACCGTGTGTGGATCGTGGATAGGCGGTGGTGCTAACCAAACAGCGCTGAAAGAAATCAGTGACACACCTGAGACCCAGTTCTCAGCCATGTTGATCGTCGATATTTTCGTTGCAAACATCTGGATGGCCTTTCTGCTCGTGGGTGCAGGCATGACAGTGATTCTCGATCGAAAGTTAAAAGCTGATAGCAGTTCCATTGATGCATTGAAAAATAAAATTGAAGCCTATCAAGCGGGAATAGCTCGCATTCCGAGTTTTACCGATCTGGCAGTTATTGTTGGATTGGCTTTCGGTGGAGTCGCTGTTTCACATTTGGTAGCTGATAATGCGTCGGTTTTTTTCACCGATTGGTTCAGTCAGATTCGTGCCAACAACCCTGAATCATTGGTTATTTACTTGAGTTCTATCGAAAAGCCCTTCTTCTGGCTGGTAATGATGGCCACTGTCATGGGCATAGTTTTTTCCTTCACCCGAGCCCGGAATTATGAGGGGGCAGGGGCATCCAAAATCGGAAGTGTTTTGTTGTATGTCTTGGTAGCCACCATCGGCATGAAGATCAATATCGGTCAGCTGATTGCCGACTGGGATAAATATTGGGCTGTAATCCTTATCGGTGTTGTTTGGATGCTCGTCCACATCACCATTTTGCTGATTGTAGCTAAACTCATTAAAGCTCCTTACTTCTTCGTTGCCGTTGGAAGCCAAGCGAACGTTGGCGGTGCAGCCTCTGCTCCTATCGTAGCGTCTGCCTTCTCCCCTGCCCTGGCTCCAGTAGGTGTTTTGCTGGCCATTTTAGGGTATGCCGTGGGTACCATTGGGGCCATCATCGGAATGGAACTTATGCACGCGCTCTATCTTTAACCTTTACGTGTAAGATTTTTCTGATTTATCGCTTATTAACTGCCTCATTGCCAACTCTTCACACTTGTGAGCGTATGAAATGCAAACGCTTCACGGATGTGTCATTTCAAAGCATATAAAGTCTATCTGCTTATTTCGGTGCTGATACTCATCGCATTAGCAGCAAACGCGCAACACCACTACACCTTGCGTCTTGTAGGGGCGTATGACAATGGACAAGTGAAAATGTTGACAGATTTTGTCCGTGACAATTTTAGTCAACAAACCATCCGAGCCAAGTGGGATGAGCCTGAGAAAGAGCTCAACCTCATGTCTCCCGTCGAACTTCAGATTCTTCCTGTTCTCAAGCAACTGGCCGAACAAGGCCATTTCATTGCGTTAACCTCGCCCTATTTTGTGGGTGGAGTGCTCACGAAACATCCCTATTTGCTGAACGAGGTTCGCCGGCGTTGGGCCTACCACCGGGGAATCACAGCTACCAATGTTTTGGTAGTGACAGAAGAAGAATGGGTTCGACTTCCGCAAATGAGGAGAGATTCACTGGAGTTTCAACATGTAGTTGTATTTGAATGAGGTTTTTGCTTGTCATATCGCTCCTCATTGCATCTCTTTCAGCGTCATCTCAGTGTGCCGATAACAACAACTTTGTTTCATGGCTCACACTCGATTACGAAGGCGACTCCGATTTCTACAGCTGTGCAAAAGGTAACAGATACTGGAGGCTTGAAGTTGTTGCTGGAGCTACATACCAATTCTCAACCTGCGGTGGAAACTGGGACACCTTCATAACGCTTTACAGCGAAGAAAACGGAAGCTTACTGGCATACAACGATGACTATTGCGGTTATCAGGCGTTTATTGAATGGACGGCGACATTTTCAGGTACTGTGCGCATTTTGATCGATGAATACGATTGCACAGGCTACAACAGCTGTGGTGCTGATTTGCTTGTAAGCTGGGTAGCGGCGGCGGATGATTTCGATGATTGTACCGGCGCAATTGCCCTCTCTTGCGGGGATAGCGTTAACAACACCACCTCAGGAGCTACCATTGAAAGTATTTCCTCTTGTGGAACATCCATTACCGCTCCAGGGGTCTGGTACTCTTTTGATGGCAATGGTTCAGAAGTTACCTTCTCCCTTTGCGGCAGTTCTTTAAACTCAAAAATATCTGTATTTACAGGTTCTTGCAGCAGTCTTACCTGTGTAGATGGCAATAGTAGCGAATGTGGTGATGACGGAGAAGTAACCCTTTTAACCTCAAGCGGTGTTACCTACTACATTTTGGTGCATGCCAACAGCAGTAACACCGGCAACTTCACACTGAGCGTCTCGTGTACGAGTTTTGAAGCGGATGGAAACAGAGACTGTGCTGGTTCTCTTACCATCTGTACCGATGAGACTTTTGGTGGAAACAGCGATGATTATGGCAATACACAAGACCTTGACGCCATCAACAGAGGATGTTTGAGTTGGGAACACCAATCTTCGTGGTATGTTTTTTCGCCTGTCACAACCGGCACCATTGGATTTATGCTCGACCCTTCCAATGGCATCGATTACGATTTTGCCATCTGGGGTCCTTACGAAAGCACCGACGTTCCTTGTCCACCCGATGCCGCCCCCCTTCGCTGCTCGTACAGTGGACTTTACGGATCAACCGGAATGGTGGTAGGGGCTGGCGACACCTCCGAAGACCCTAGTGGTGATGCTTGGGTTGAGGCCATAGAGGTTACCAATGGAGAGGTGAACAAGTACTACGTCATGCTCATAGACAATTACACAGCGGA
>JBJOIB010000136.1:0-5567 GCA_046047375.1 Bacteroidota bacterium | reverse complement strand
TCCCGCCGAACCAATCCTCCAGAAGGTCGAATTCAGGATTATCGTATCTGTTCCACCACATGAGATCGCCTACAGTGTTAAGTTGTGCAGAAAAATTTCGTGAATAGCTAGTAACACTATCCGGATGACAGATGTTTCCTCGCCCAAAAGCAACATAGCCATCATAAAAATTTGGAATAGTGTCAACCACAAATACATTTTCGAAGTACCCATGCGCTTGGTAGTTAAACGCAGGCCATTGGCAACTAACAGGATGTGCACGGTTGAACTCAGGCCATTGGGCGTGTGCGGCAACTGTATAGGCGAAGAGCAAGAAGGTGGAACAAATCTTCATGGGCAAAACAGGCAGTTTTAATTGATCTAATAAAGTAAAATTCCCTCAACAATCAAAACAAAAGCAACAAAAACGCCGTGGAATAATAACGGTTCTAGGGCGCTATTCGCGGATGATTTTTACGCTGACTAACTATATACTTCCCGGCATCCAGTTTATTGGGTTTGAACGATTGTAACAATTGTCCTTGCGGGCTGTATAACTCAAAGGTAGCATGATCGTCCGCTTCAACAGGATAGTGAAGCCAATACTGTTGAGGCAGAGGTATATGGGAAGTACAATTGACTTTCATTTGTTTTGAGTTTTAGCTTGTTTATGGAAGTAAAGCAATTAAAACATCAAAACCAAATAAATACCAATAAAAAACCAAATAGGTTTACATTTCAACATGGGATTTGCTTCAGAAAATAATCAGCGCTTTTGGGGCCTGTGGCTCAATACAGCTGATCATGCCGCAAACGAATGTACTTGTTCACAGCCAAGTGAGTTGAGACCCACGCAATGAAAATACCCAGTACCATGACGGCACCGAACAACTGTGCGAAGGTAAGTACATCAAGCATCTCAAACCAATCTCCCGCAATGCGCCGAAACAGTCCTAACAACCCCACAATCACAGAAAAGGCAAGCAAACCAGAGAGAACTCCTAGCCAAATGCCCTTTAATATGAACGGCCTGCGAATGAATCCGCGGGTAGCACCAACCAATTGCATGCTCTTGATGATGAATCGCCTCGAAAATATTGACAACCGAATGGTGTTGTTGATCAAGGCCACGGCAATAAGCAATAACAAAGAGGCAAACAGCAACAAGGGCAAACTTAAACGGTTGATGTTCTGCTCAATTTTACTCAGTAAAACCCGCTGATACTCCACCTCTTTTACCCCGTCTATCGCGCCTATCTGTTCCGAAATCCATTGCAAACTGTCTAGCGAGGTGTATTCAGGCTTCAATTGCACATCTATACTGGGCGGAATAGGCATAAACCCTAAGAAGTCAACAAACTCTTCACCCAATTGCTTCTCCATCTCTTGCGACGCCTGTTCGCTGGTGATATATTCTGCTGCCTTGGTAAATCGCGCAGTGTCTATGATTTTTTTTACGCGTGCCACCCCTGTTTCATCCATCTCTTGTTGCATGAACACCTGCACCGTAACTTGCTCTTTGAGCATTTTTTGCCATTCGTTGCCCAGCAAGCCCAAAAGGGTCAGCAATCCCAGCATGATCAAGGTGAGGGTCATTCCCACTACGGTAGAAAAAGAGGTAGACCAGTTGGAGCCGGTGGTTCTGAATGGAGACTTTGACATACTACGAAGATAAGGCCTCGCCAAGTGACTGTAAAATCAGCACCGGTCATTTTCTTCACATCGCCCGGTGAGTTACGCCTTTACTCGGTAATGATGACGGATTTCTCCCGCACGGATGCGGCACCCCAATAACCGAGGGCACCATTGGAGAGGTTGGTTGCTACGTTGGCCGGAGGTGCGTCAAACAAGCCCCCGTTCCAATCGGTTTCGTTCATGATGCCAATGAATATGTCGTACGCCTCAGGACCTATGTTATACTGCTTAACCAGAACGGTATCGCCTGTGGTAGCTTCTGTGTCAATTTCTAGAAAGTCTATTTCTACATCTGCCACATACACCCCATCGTACAATACATCATCTACAAAGGTTAGCTCACGCAAGGTGTCGCGCACAGAAGAGCCGTTGACATAAGTTAACCACATGTAGCGATCTCCTTGTCCGGGCAACTCCTGGGTCCAAATGCGCACGCTGTAATACAGATCACCCGGAAACCCGAATTCCTCAAGGGGATCAACCACTTGCACATAAAGGGAGTCTATGTCGCTAACCGGCCGCATGGTAGATTGGGCGGAATATTGAGACCCGTCTACCTCTATATCTAACCGATAAGTAGTGCCTGGTACACCTGCGAGGGTGGGAGTTACATACCGGCCGGGAGCAGTTTCGGTGAGTGCCCATGTCTCGATGCCGTCTGTTATGCTCACCAAAGCCCCTGTAGCCGCCGGTGCTGCCTGGTTCTGAAAATACGAAGTGGTGTACGTAAGCTTTACTTCGTGTTGCATTTCTTCGTCGGTAAACCAGCCTTCTACCACAAGCCTCTTCCCATCTTGATCGTTCAGTTCTAGCTCAATACGCTCGGTGCATGCTGTTAACACCAGCAATGGAAGTGCAATTAAGAGTCGGTTCATGGCAATTAAAATTTAAAGTTGTACGTGATGGCTGGAACAATTGGCAAGAGGTAGGTTTTCTCTGCGTACGTAACATTGGGGTTGGTTTCGTCTTGCCTGAAGGTGATGGTGTACGCGTTTTTCCGGAAATAGGCATTGTACACCGAAAACACCCACTCGCCCTGCCATTTGCGGGTGGCGTTTTTCTTCCCTTGCAAGGTGGCCGAGAAATCGAGTCGGTGGTATGCGGGCATGCGCTCGCCGTTGCGGTCGGAGTACACGGGCACCACCATACCCATGTATTCGAATCTACCGGTAGGCATGGTAACGGCATTGCCTGTGCTGTACACGAAATTGGTGCCGGCACTCCATCGATCGTTGAAGGTGTACGCCAGCACAAAGGCTACGTCGTGGGTTTTATCGTAAAAACTAGGATACCAACCCTCTTCTATATCGGGTATGTTGCGCTCACTGCGCGATAGGGTGTATGAAACCATGCCGGTGAGATCGCCTTTTTGCTTGCGCACTAAAAGCTCCAGTCCGTATGCCCGCGCATCGCCAAAGCGCAGCTCTCCTTCGAGGTATTTATTCAATAAAAGGTTGGCGTGATTAGCGAAATCGATGGTGTTCTGCATGTCTTTGTAATACACTTCTACAGACGCTTCTAACATGTCTCCTGCGAAATTCCGAAAGTAACCCAACGCCACTTGGTCGGCAACTTGGGGTTTTACGTTGGGACTGGCTGAGAACCAAACATCGAGCGGACTGGATGCTGTTGAGTTGCTCGCTATCTGCAGGTACTGCCTTGTTCTGTTGTAGCTGGCTTTTACAGATGATCGCTCATTGAGGCTGTATTTAGCCCCTATGCGGGGTTCCCATCCACCGTAGGTGTTGAACACATCTCCGCGGCCATAAACGGTTGAATCGGTTACATCGAATGAGTTGTTGTACCGGAACACGGTGCCGCTGCCCACGTTTTGGAACAGGGAGTAACGCACGCCGTAGGTAACGGATAGTTCTTCGCTGAAGGTTTGCTCGTTGCTCACATACAGCCCGTGCTCGAACGAATAGGAGATGGGCATCCGCTGATCAATCAAGATGCTTGACTCTCCCGATGCCCGCGCATAGCCCGGGTCTAATGCACGATATGTGGATTGCAATCCAAACTGGAGGGTGTTGTTGGGGTTGAGGAAATAGTTGTAATCGAGCTTACCGGTGATGTCGCGTATGTTGGATTCCCACACGAAGCCAAAATTCTCCACGTTTTGCTCTATGCGGTAATCGAAGTTGGAGTAAATGAAGGTTAGGTTGGAAAACAAGCGGTTGTTGTACAGGTGGTTCCAACGCAAGGTGCCGGTGTTGTTACCCCAGCTAAAACCAAAGAGGTCGTTGAAGCTGGAGACATCGCGGCCAAAATACCCGCTGAGGAAGATGCGGTTGTTATCGTTGATTTTATAGTTCGCCTTGAGGTTGGTGTCGTAAAAGTACAGCCGTGTATTGCGTAGTCCTTCGTTTTTGCTGGCTAACAGAAACAAATCGGCATAGGTTCGACGGCCGGAGAGCATAATAGAACCTTTATCTTTCTTCAGCGGACCTTCTATGGTAAGTCGTGAGGCAATGGTGCCAACTCCCCCGGTGGCGTGCCATTCTTTGCTGTTGCCCTCCTTCATGTGAATATCGAGCACCGATGACAGTCGTCCTCCATAACGAGCGGGGATACCTCCCTTGTACAATTGCACATCTTTGATGGCGTCGCTGTTGAACACCGAGAAAAAACCGAGGAGGTGCGATGCGTTATACACGGGCGATTCATCGAGCAAGATGAGGTTTTGATCTACTGCACCCCCGCGCACGTAAAATCCGCTCGTTCCTTCCCCAACGGTTTGAACGCCGGGCAGCAGTTGAATGGCCTTGATGACATCTACTTCGCCCATGAAAGCCGGAATTTTTTTAATAGCCGACATTTGCATGGTAACACTGCTCATCTCCGTGGAGTTGATGTTTTTTTCAGCGGTGCTCTCAGCTTCAATAACCGCCTCGTCTACCAAGATGCCTGAAGGTGCAAGCTCAACATCAAGCTTCATGGAGGCCGTAAGATTAAGAGGGACCACCTTCAAATCGTAGCCTATATAGCTCACTTTCAAATCGTAGTTACCGGCTTCAAGAGTCAGGGAGTAGAAACCATACACGTTGGTGGCGGTGCCACGATCGAGGCCGGGGACAAAGACGGTTGCACCAATGAGGGCTTCACCTGTGGAGGCGTCGGTTATGGTGCCTGATATGGTGTGCTTTTGCTGGCCGAACAGCGGGATGGAGAGAAAAGCGCACAGGGCAAAAAGGAATGACTTCATAAACTGGTTTGGTAAAACAGACAGCCGTGAACGAAAAGGTTGCACGGCTGCTGTTATTTGCTACAAAGTTTTATGAAGTTCGACGCTTGGCAGTCAAAAATGTTACCAAGCGGACAAAATAAAGGGCAAGCGGAATCAGTTGAGGTTTACCAAGCGGTCGAAATCAGCTTGGGTAGCCTGGCGCACCTCTTTGATTTCACCGTCGAAGTACAAATCGATGCCTGCGAGCGGGTGGTTGAAATCAAGCGTTACGTGGTTGAGGCCAACCTCTGTCACGATGCCAAGCACTTCATTGCCTTCTTCATCTTCCATAGGGATGTACTCACCTTCTTCGAACAGCTCATCGTCTAATTCGCCATCAACCATGAACATTGATTTTTCGAATTCTACAATAGCTTCAGGATCTTCTAGTCCATACGCTTCTTCTGCAGCAATGGCTACTGAAAACTGCTCACCGGCAGCTTTTCCAAGAATCGCAGCTTCGAATTTCGGCAACATTTCTTCATGGCCGTAGATAAATTCAAACGGCTCTTCGGCAGAAGTTTCTTCAATGAGTTCGCCGTCTGGTCCGTTTTCGTACAGGCTGTAGTCGAGCACTACAAGGGTACCTTTTTCAATTTTCATACAATACAGTTATCGAAGCACGTGCTTCACCCTGCAAAGGTAGTTTTTGCAAACGGTATTTTAT
>JBJOIB010000135.1:0-8675 GCA_046047375.1 Bacteroidota bacterium | reverse complement strand
CATAAAATTCTTCCTTCGTGCTCAACCCCGTTCATCTTCACTCCTTCTTTTTTCGCAATGAAGCCTCTATGGTGCAGGTGTTACTGCAATCCTACGGAATAGAATATGAATTGCGCGATGCTCATATGGGCGACGTGCTTTTGCATATTTCCGCGGCTGGTGGTGGACAAAAAATGTATGTTGCAGAGAGCGATTACCAAAGGGCTAAACAATTGCTGATTGACAATGGTTACCTGCAAACTTCTGAAACGACAACTCGTGGAGGTTTGGATTCAACTATTGCCTTTTTCACTGCTCGCGGCTCCAAAGGCTTTGTTCGAAGGCTACTGCTCGTTGTCTTCGTCTTCCTGGCGGTCGCACTATGCTCGCTCCTCGTGGCGATTATGGGGGCTCACGCTGTCTAATTCTCCAGTCAAGAAAAAAAGAATTTTGCCTAAAAATTTCCGCAGCGCGCGTTAGCTTTGCACAAATATTTATTCATGCGCATTCTTTATCTCGTATTGTTGGGCTTTATCGTTGCCTGCACATCACCTGCCGAAAATCAGGAAACAACCGTACAAGAATCTCTCGTTACGCGACCTATCAAAATTGGCAATGCTGCGGGTAATGTAAACGGATACTATATAAACGACAGTTTGGTGCGCATAGAAGCCCTGGTGCATGCATCCAAGGGAACTGAAAGTGAAACATTTCTTTTCAAAAACGGCTCAGCACAATCAGCGATTTGCGTAAGTCCTGAGCTCACAGCTGACAGTACAATTGTATTCCAAGAGTATTCTTTCACCCTGCAAAACGAGTCCATTCTGAACCTTCAATCCCGCACCGCTCCTTCGCGTGAGGGCTTATCTGAGATTGCCTTTGCCGCATACAGCGGCGATATAAACGCAATTCAAAAAAGGTACGTTGGTAAACTTAAAGCTTATCTCATAGCCCTAGAGATGAAGCGGGATAATTGATCGCTAGTCTTTACTCACCGTGCATTGACTTTCATTGGAAGGAGCCAATACAAACTCTGCCACTTCATCCAGTGCTTGTTTTGCTTCAGGAACAAGGTGTGGAAACAACTGCCACACATGGAAAAGTAGAGGATAAACCGAACAAACAGTGCGCACTCCTGCTGCCTTCAATCGCTCTGCAAACTCTTCGCTGTCATAGTACAACAACTCATTGCCTGCCACCTGAATCAAGGTTGGTGGAAAGCCCTCTAAATCTGCTCGTAAAGGAGAACATTGCGGCATTTCAGCTGATTGTCCGGCCAAATACAAAGCACTGTAATGCACCAAATCATCTTTATCGAACAAGCTATCCTCGTTTCGGTTTTTCAACACACTTTGGCTCTCAGGCGATAAGTCCATCCAAGGTGAAAAAAGCACCAAATGATCTGGCAAACGATGGCCCCTTTCCCGCAACAATACCACCAGTGAAGCTGCTAAATTTCCACCTGCCGAATCTCCAAGTATCGCAATAGAGGCATCAGGATGGCGCTCTACCATCGCCGTATAGGCCGAATAACAATCTTCTAACGGAATTGGAAACGGGTGCTCTGGAGCCAGACGGTATTCAGGAGCGTACGCTTCATATCCCGTTAAGCGGTTCAAGTACGCAATCATGGCTCGATGCGTCAAAAAACTGCCAAACACAAACCCTCCACCGTGAATCACAAAAAACAACTTAGACGCATTGCGCTTCCGCTGATGAACATACCATGCCGGTACGCCTCCTAATTCGGTCTTCTCCATCTCCGCAGTTCGCGGAAGTGGATTCATCAATGCCAGCTTATCGACTGCTGCGCGCAATTGTTGGGGAGTCGGATTCATTCCAGCCGCTCGCAAAATGCGCATCAACTTGTAGTAGGTTGTTATGAGCTGATAATGCACCTTTCCCATGCCTCAAAGGTATTTGTTCATTTGCTACCCAAGGATTTACTTTAGGTTAAAAATGAATAAAATGCGCTACTTGTAACGAAAAATCGGGTACCTGTTAACGCTTGGTTCAAAATGATCAGACTGCGTATACAGCCAGTAAAGTTGTGCCTCTGGGTTGGTTGCAAAGGCGGAATCATTCGCTTTTTTCTCTTCAAAACGACGCTTTAAATCGGGCTGTTCCTTTAACATATCAGCAGCTGTGTCTTCAAAAACATAGTCTGAATACCACTCTTTTTGCTGCAACACTGAATCAAAATAATTCCACCTAAAAAGCGCATCATCTGCCATGGGCTCAAGAATTTCCACGATAAAACGCTTAGCTGGCTGATTCGTTTTCACTAAAACGTCACCCTTTTGAATTTGAACTGTGCGCTGTTCCAGGTGCCATCCATTCAGCGTATGAAGAAAATGCCCCTCATACGGTCGTGTCCCAAACTTAACCTCATCTAAAACATAGGTTTCAACATCGAGTTGTTTTGGGCCGGGAAAGCGCTCGAGTTGCACTCCATTCAATTCTAAAAGAGCTATTACTTCTCTCCACGCTTGGGGTATGATATAGAATTCCGGCACAACCACCTGACGATCAGATACATAGCTATTCTTGTACGTTATCTGACAGGAAAACGGTTCCGCTCGGTTGTATTTCAAACGAGGCGCTCCTGTCACCTCACTCGGTGGATGTGAGGCGCGGTAACCATCGAAAGTCAGGGTATCTACCCGCGAATCATCCAAGATCCAACGCACGGGTAAAGAAGACGCCAACTGCAGTTCCTGCATCCACTTCAAACGTTGGGCATGCACATCGCGCCCTCGCGCTGAAAGAAACTCACCCATGCTACACAAAAAAGCGAAGGTGCTTTCAACTCGATCTTCAAAAGGCTTGAGCATGTGTGCTTCGGTTGTAAATCCTATGGTTCCAAATAACGCAGCATACCCGGTGCAATAGCGGGGTGTTTCAAGAAAGCCAACTATTCCTTCCTCCGGTGTGGTTCCGTGGGTATTCACATACGGGCTCATCTTCCACCCTTTTTGATCCATAGCATGGTGTAAATTCGGATCAAAAACATTGCGAACATAATCTCCTAAGGCACCTCCGAGTTTATCGGGCTGTGTAGTGATCAATGTCATGGTGTACTGGTAGTCAGCCCCGTTTGAAGTGTGCGTATCTACCAGCACATCCGGCTGCAAACGCTGAAAAGCAGCAATAAAAGCAGCGGTATTTTGCGCATCGCATTTAACAAAGTCCCTGTTCAAGTCCAAATTGCGTGCATTGCCCCTGAATCCATATGCCAAAGGCCCGTTTTGATTCGCCCTGCTACAACACCCTCTATTCAACGCACCCCCAACATTGTACATGGGTATAATGGCAATGGAAATGCTGTCAATGGAAATACCTTCTAATCTACCCTCCAATAAAAAACGCGCAAAACGATACGATGCATCAACACCACAAGGTTCTCCCGGATGAATCCCATTGTTGATCATCCACACAGGTTTATCTGCCCTGATAGTTTCTGGCGACTTGGCACCTTCTCCGTCAATTAGGAGCACATGTATGGGCAAGCCCACATCTGATTGTCCCACTTCAAGCAGGGTCGCTTCTTCGTATTTTTTATCCAACTCCTGATAAGCTGTGATAAGCTCCTCATAAGTCATAGTTTCATTGCCTATAAACCGCTCCACTTGAGCCATTGAGCCAAATGAAAAAACGAAAAGCCATGCATTGAGAGCCGCTAGAAATCGCAGAAAAGCTTTCATTGAATTTTTATTGATTGAAATAAGTCCGTAAAATAGCAGAAATTGTTGTGTCCGGATGTTGAAATTTACTCCAGAAAATAGTATCCCCCCTGCACGTGGTAAAGTATTACTCGCTGAACCGTTCATGGAGGATCCATATTTCAAAAGAACGGTTGTGCTGCTTTGTGAACACAATGAAGAGGGCTCATTTGGCTTTGTTCTAAACAATTACGTTGATGTGGAAATCAACCGCATTATGGATGAGATTCCACCCTTTGAGACACGCATTTCTATTGGTGGCCCCGTTAAAAACTCCAACCTCTACTACATTCATTCGCTTGGACATAAATTACCTGACAGCATTGAGGTGGCCAAAGGCATATACGTTGGTGGCGATTTCGCTTTATTAAAGGAGATGCTCAACCGTGGCGAAGTAGAGTTCGATCAATTGCGCTTTTTTGTTGGATACAGTGGTTGGTCTCCGAAGCAATTGGAGGAAGAACTAGAGCGCAAATCCTGGTTTGTGACCGATGCCGATCCTGAACTTTTGATGGACGTCCATGAAACCGATTTGTGGGGAGCCATCATTCGTACCATGGGAAAGGAATTTGAGCATTTAGCTCAATTGCCTCGTGATCCATCATTGAACTAGGGTGTTTCAGTACTCGAGTTGCACCTTATATCCCGCGTGTGAGCGGAGGTTCAACACCTTTCCTCCTTCAAATATCAAATATTGCCCTCGAATACCTTCCAACACGCCTTCAATCACCGAGTGGGTGTCAAGTTTCATGCTCGTTACCTTTGTTGGATAGTGTGAAACCGGGTATTGAATGCGGGTAATGGTATCGTCATCCGAGAAAAAATCCTCAAATCCCTCTTCGCTCAGAATTTCCAGTACTTGCTCTTTTATATCGAGCAGTGAACCTGAAAAAGCTGACGTATTGGTTAACATCCCGCGCCAGTTCGTTTTATCAGCCATGTGCGATTTCAAGGCCACCTCCATCAATCCTGCTAATTGCCGATAAGGTGTTTCCGCCACAACAATGGCCTCTGACGCCCCTTGATCGATCCAGCGCGAAGGAACATTGATGGTTCGCGTAACTCCTACTTTGATGTCGCTGGTGTTCGATAAATAGACGAAATGTGGCTGGTTGTGGTGTTCGTTTTCCCAATCAAAATCGCGCAAAGCTATACCTTCATGAATGCGACTTAGTTCTGGCCGCACAATGCTCTCCGCAGCAGAAGGATGGGTGCGCCATGCATCAAAACTCATCCCTTCGCCAAAGGTCTTTTTGATCTTTTTACCGGTAACAACGCAATGTATTTCCCCATCAAAAGAGAGGCGAATTTTCTCACCCACTAAAGGGTTCATGAAAACAGTCTCGCCAGCGGCGAGGATATCATGCAACGGCAAGGTATACTGCGCATTCTCTCCTTCGAGAGCGGTTTTCATCTTCCGAATATTTCCAACAAAAGTCATATTACAAAGCTACTATTTCGTGATACCACCGCGATTTATTTCATCGAAATTTGCGCCATGGAAAATTTAAAAGCCTATTTCAACGCCGGAATGCCTGGAAGCATTTCGTTTCAAGAATACATTCAATTGACTAACCAGCTGGTGGCCGAACGTAAGACAACCGGACCCAACCAAAGCGATTTCTACGTAGACCTTACCAAGCTGAACCTGCACAGAATGCAGCGCATTTTGAAAACGACTAAACTCAATAGCTCGTTAATTAATAGGTTGCAAGAGTCGGAGCCGCAACAATGGCTAATGATCACCGAAGCCTGGTGCGGAGATGCTGCACAAAACGGCCCTGTTCTTTCGTTAATGGCTGATGCTGCACCACACATTTCACTTCGCGTTGTTCTTCGCGATGAACACACTGAGCTTATAGATGAAGTACTTACCAACGGTGGCCGCTCAATTCCGCGATTGGTAGCCTTCAATGCCCGTGGTGAGGTTCGCTTTGTTTGGGGGCCTCGTCCTGAACCCGCTCAAGCCATGGTGTTAGCCTACAAAGCGCTGCCAGAGCCTAAAAAGAGCTATGCTGACTTTTCTGTAGAAGTGCAGAAATGGTACGCTGCGGATGGAACAGCGACACTTCAAAGCGAATTATTGGATCTGATTTGAACAGTTCACGCCCTTGTGTGAAAAGATTAGCGCATTTACAGATTTTAAGAGAGAACAATATTTTGTAGTTTTAGCCCAGAACCTTAAATAATATAACATGAAAAAATCTCTACTTCTATTGGGAGCATTTGCGCTCATTCTACAAACTCAAGCTCAAAACGTTGTTTTTGAAGACAACTTTGATAGCTATACTGCCGGACAAGGAGTTACAACCCAGTCTGACGATTGGTACACTTGGAATTCTGGCGACACAGGCACAGATGCTGAGGTTTCAACAGCTCAAGCAGTGAGCGGTGCCAACTCAATTATTGTAGACCAAACGGCTGGAACAGACATCGTTTACGACACAGGCGTTTTGACATCTGGCAAGTACGATGTGAAGTTCAAAATGTACATCCCTAGCGGAAAAGAAGGTTATTTCAACCTCCTACACGCATGGGAATACACTAGCACAACTGGTTACGAATGGGCTGTAGACGTTTATTTCAGCTCTGGTGGTGACCTCACCTGGACTGCTGGTGGCGCTGATGGCGGTGCTGCATCTTTCAACCATGACACATGGATGGACATTCAAGTAACTGCCAACATGGATGCTGATGAAGGTAGCCTTTACCTCGATGGCGCCTTGATTTACACATGGGCATGGTCGTTGAACAACGCCAATGGAAACCCAGGCATGAACCAATTGAAGGCTATTGACTTCTTCGGTTATGGACCGAGCGGTGCGAATGGACAATACTACATTGATGATTTTCAAGTAATAGAGTCTACTTCAGTTGCAGTTCCTACCGTAACTTCTGATGCGTTTATGGTGTATCCTAACCCTGCAAACGATGTGGTTTACTTCAACCTTGGTAACTTGGAGCAAGTGAATGTGAACATCTATGCTTTGGACGGTAAATTGGTTCGCCAGCTTTCGTTGCAGGCAAGCAATGGTCAACACCAAGCTGACGTTTCTTCTTTGGAGGCAGGTATCTACTTTGTAGAATACACTTCAGGAAAAGTTCACGGAACACAAAAGTTGGTGATCAAGTAAGACTGAACATCTTCTTCTCTTTAAGAGCCATTCCTCACAGGGTGGCTCTTTTTTTTTTTCATGGTGTCGCTCGCTACTAACCCCATGTGACTTTTTCAATCCACCATCGTCTAAAGAGCACGAAAGAACCAAACCATGAAAACTCTCATCCTACTCTCCTTTTGCACCATCCTGGCTGCATCATCAATCGCTCAGCAGACACCTTCTATTCCTGTTGGAAGCTATACATCTGAAGAATATAAATCACGTGTGAGCGAAATCAACAAGGAACTAGCAAAAATGGATCGTGCACTCGTTCGTGAGGCGCGAGCGCAACGTCAAAAAGAACAACAAATGCGCGATGCAGAACGTGAGCTGGAATACAATCGCTTGAAGCAAGAGGAAAAGGAAAAACACATCGCCCAGCTTCGTAGCGATATGGCCGGATGGGATTTAGACGCATTGGAAGAAAAGATAGCACGCCTTTCACGAGAGCGCTCAAAATTGGATCGACAAGCCAAAAACGATGCTCAGGCCATTATCAGAAAAAAAGCGCAGATCGAAAAACTACTTGCTGAGATAGCGATGCTAGAACAACGGATTGATTCGAACGAACAAGTGATTGACCAAAAAGACAACGAGATTCAGCAAACAGAAGAAATCATAACCTCCAACGCCCTTGTCACACGTCAAGCAGAAATTGATCAATTGGAAGACGACATCGAAGCTCTAAAGGCTCAAGAATCTCGTTTGATTCGGAAAAAAGATCAATCAGCAGATGGCATCAGCGAAGCTGAACACCGTATTCGTGCACTTGAGATTCAACGTAAGTTATTGCAGGAAGAAAAAAGACAAAAGGAGCAATTGCTGCAGGTGGCAAAAAGTTAAGCTCAATCGTTTTTATTGAGTATTATAAGCGCTGCAAGCACACCTGGAATCCATCCGGCAATGGTGAGAATTGTTACAATCAATAATGACCCACACCCTTTGTCGAGCACCGCGAGAGGCGGGAATATGATGGCTAGAATGACCCGGAAAAGACTCATATCTCTTGGGTTAAAAACGCAACAGTTCGATTGATCAATTCAGCTTGTTTAGCAGCATTCATCAGAGGGTACCCCATGCCAAACGTATGACCTGTTTGTTCAACCAGCTCAAGTCTTGACTTACCGCTCCATCTATGAATTTTAAAAGCGTCAGATACGTGAACCGCCTCATCATCATTTCCATGAACGATCAGATGCGGACAAACCAACGATTTCGCTGCTGTTTTAATATTCAGTCGCTCTTCGTTTTGTTCGAAATCCTCTAAAAAATCGAGATAATGCGGCAAAAGAGCGCGTGTTCGGGCGTTTAACGCATAAAACACACCCTCTTTTTTCCATCTTTCCAACTCAAGGCCAAAAGGAAAGCGGGATCTAAAGTCGGAGACTGCGCCCCATGTTACAAGTTTATCCACCCGATGATCTCGTGCGGCGTGTAATATGGCAATGGCTCCACCTCGTGAATGTCCAATAAGACTTAGTCCTGATTTTGTAACAACACCATCTGGAAGTTCTTGTGTTGAAAGAATCCAATCGAATACCGCTTGAATATCAAAAAGCTCTTTGGAATAGGTATTTCGACCGAAGGATTCCAAATCTGTAATATCAAGCAAATTGGAAGAAGTAACGCCGTTGTGAGAGAAGTTAAACTTGATAAAACAAAAACCTTGTTCTACAAAGGCATCTGCTACATCATTCCATTGACCCCAATCCTTGAATCCCTTGTATCCATGGGCAAACACAACAATCTTCTGACGAAAACGCGATGGGTTATATCGCACATCCAACAGAATTTGTTTGCCTTCAGCTCCAGGTAT
>JBJOIB010000134.1:0-6064 GCA_046047375.1 Bacteroidota bacterium | reverse complement strand
GATACCTAAATTCGAACTCGCCATCGAAGTTTGTTCGAACATCATCGTCAGGAGACACATTATCACCATAGAGAATAAACACCTGCTCATCAGCGGCCGGGTAGGTAGAAACAACTGTTCCTGGATTCGAGAGCACAACACGCACCTCAGTTTCAACCTTGCCTGTTACAAAAGCTCTTCCTCCTTCGCCCGGCTGCTTGGTACATCCCAGCACAAAGGCGCACATAAAAAATAAAACGTAACGCATAATCAAGTAATTCTATTCAAAAATAACGTTTTGGTTAACTTTGAGCGCAGTATGTTTCTAGAAAGTGTCGACAATAGGGGAAAGCAACGCGGCTGGATTGAAGTCGTTTGCGGTTCAATGTTCTCCGGAAAAACTGAAGAGCTCATTCGCCGCATGCGTCGCGCCCAATTTGCGCGCCAGAAGGTCGAGATCTTCAAACCACAACTTGACATTCGTTACAGCGAAGAAGAGGTGGTGAGCCACGACCGCAGGGCTATCCCTTCAACACCCATTCCGCACAGTTCTCAGTTGCTGCTCTTAGCCAGCGATGTGGAGGTAGTGGGAATTGATGAGGCGCAGTTTTTCGATGATGAATTACCCAACGTATGTGCACAGTTGGCAAACAGTGGAATACGTGTAATCATAGCCGGACTTGATTTAGACTATCTGGGCCGGCCTTTCGGTCCGATGCCTCAATTGCTTGCTATGGCCGAGTATGTGACCAAGGTGCACGCCATCTGCATTAAAACAGGGGAGCTTGCGCACCATTCATTCCGCATTGGAGGAGGACATAAGCTCGTTGAACTTGGTGAAACTGATCTTTATGTTCCTCTCTCGCGTGATGCATTCAACCGAGCCATGAGTGACCCTGATTATATCACCGCTGAAGATTTGGCGTCCATTCGCAAAGCCTTAGGGCGTGAACAACCTCCGCAACATGACCAATGAGACTTTTCGCTTAGAAGACGTAGCTCGTGTAACCGGGGGCGATTTACAAGGAGCAAATCGAACCTTTAGTCGATTCGTTACCGACTCTCGATCCATTTATGGTGGCTCTGATGTGTGTTTTGTAGCCATCAAGACCGCTCGGCACGATGGCCATTTGCATATTGAGGAGGCCTTCGCCAAAGGTGTTCGCTGTTTTCTAGTAACATCTGCACCGTCGCTTATTGACGCCTCGTTTGTGGTGATTGAAAGTCCGCTCACAGGCTTACAAAAATTCGCCGCACACCACAGATCCAAATTTGATATCCCCGTTTATGCCATTACGGGGAGCAACGGTAAAACCATCGTAAAAGAATGGTTGCATCAATTGCTGGCACCCGAGTATCGTATCAAGCGCAGTCCGCGCAGCTTCAACAGTCAAATTGGTGTGCCCCTCTCAGTGCTGAACCTTGCTTCGGGTGATCAGCTGGGTCTTTTTGAAGCAGGCATTTCACATCCCGGTGAAATGCACGTCCTTCAAGGCATCATACAACCCACTGATGGCATCTTCTCCCATCTCGGTAATGCCCATCTTGAAAACTTTTCTTCTATAAATCAATTGGTTTCGGAGAAATGTAGGCTTTTTTCTTCGTGCAAACGCGTTTTCTATCGCGCCGATCAGGCGGAAATAAAAAACGCATTAACTACTAATGGATTTCAGGGAAAACATTGCACCTGGTCATTCGACGCTCCCGCAATGATGGTGGTAGCAGCGCATGAAACACATTACGAAGTCGACTACAATCAACAAAAATTCATCATACATCTTCCGTTCACAGATAAAGCCTATGTGGCCAATGCCTTTACCTGTCTGCTGGTAATGCTCGAAAACGGCTATTCGTCGGAAGAATGTGCCTTTCGATTACACAATTTGCGACAGCTAAACATGCGCCTAGAACGCATGGAGGGCTGGAATGGCACCCGGCTAATCTCCGATGTGTACACCAATGATTTGCACGCCTTAGAGCTCGCCATCGAAGAGCTTGGTCGGGAAAAAGGTGTGGTTTCCAAGATTGCTGTTCTCAGCGACATTGTTCAAACTGGCATTCCGGCAGAGCAGTTGTACGGGCACGTTGGACAATTGCTTCAAAGAAACGGAATTGACCTTGCTGTAGTGGTAGGTCCTGAAATTTCCAAGCACCGCCATCTACTGGCTATTCATACACTCGCATTTTCTTCTACTGACGCCTTACTCGGCGGATGGGAGAGCGTTCCCGCCGCACATTCAGCTGTGTTGTTTAAAGGCGCGCGGCACTTTGGGTTTGAACGATTGGTGACAATGCTCCAACGAAAGGCCCATGCCACAGTGTTGGAAGTGAATTTAAACAACCTAACCCATAACCTCAATCACTACCGTGCCTTATTGCCGCCTCGCACGCAAGTGATGGCCATGGTAAAGGCCTTTGGGTATGGTACGGGCGGGGCCGACATTGCCGAGGTTCTTGAGTTCAACCGAGTGGATTATCTTGGTGTAGCCTACGTAGATGAAGGCGTTGCGTTGAGAAAGGCCGGCATACAGACCCCGATCATGGTCATGAACCCTGATGAACGGGCTTTTCCATCACTTTTGGAGCATCACCTTGAGCCTGAAATATACAGCCTCCATCAGTTGGAAGCATTGCGCGCGGCACTGGGTAATCAGTCGTGCTCCATCCATTTGAAGCTCGACACCGGCATGCACCGCTTAGGATTTCAAGTCAACAATCTGATGCCCTTGATTGAAGTGATTCTCAGCGACTCGCGGCTCCGGGTAGTCTCAGTTTTGAGTCATTTAGCGGCATCTGACAATCCAGAGTTCGATGATTTCACCCGGGCACAACTTCGTATGTTCAACGACATGTGCACACAGTTGCGAGAGCGGTTGGGACATGGATTCACTCAACATATAGCAAACACATCCGGTGTTAGACGATTTCCGGAAGCACATTACGACATGGTGCGACTTGGCATTGGGTTGTATGGCATTGCATCCGATGATAAAGAAAAGGCCCATCTGCATCCGGTAGCCACCTTCAAAACCACCGTCTCGCAACTCCGGATCATTGAAGCGGGTGAAAGCGTAGGTTACAACCGCAGCTTCATGGCCGAACGAACCAGCACCATCGCTACAATTCCTGTTGGCTACGCCGATGGATTGATGCGCACATTGAGCAACGGAAAAGGGCGGGCCAAGATCAATGGGCAATGGGCTCCTTACGTGGGAAGGGTGTGTATGGATATGACCATGCTCGATGTAACGGGCCTCGCAGTACAAGAAGGCGACGAAGTGATTCTTTTTGGCGACTCCCCATCCATTGAAGAAATTGCAACATCTGCGGGCACCATACCGTATGAAATCATCGCAGGAATATCCCAGCGAGTGAAGCGCATCTTTATCCGCGATTGAGCGTAAATAATTCGTCCATTGGCTGATAGGGAGATACAGCACTTATTTGTAATATAGCGACCGAAAGGTATATTTTGAAACCTATTTAACCGATTATGAGGATTTTATACACGCTCATTTTAGTTTTTCTATCGTTTGTTGGATTCGCTCAGCGAGAATCCCCTTACGTTCCAGGTGAAATCTTGATTCAGATCTCAGACAATGTCTACATCGAACAGCTTGAAAGCGAGTTAGCAGTGGTTGATGGTGTAACGACAGGCGTTAAAATTAAACGCCAACTGAGCCGTCACGTTCCGATCTGGCAATTTACCTTCAATTCCAATGCGATTTCAGATCGCGATATGTTGTTGGCTTTCCGCAACAATCACTTTGTTGAAATAGCGCAGTTCAACCATTACGTTTCGAAGCGTGAAACCCCAAATGATACCAATTTCGGCAGCCAATGGCACCACATCGATCCGCAAGACAACGACATTGATTCAGACTTGGCTTGGGACGTTACCACAGGTGGTACTACCTCTTTCGGCGATGAAATCGTGGTGTGTGTAATTGAGGGCGGTAACCTCAACCACGTAGACCTGTTTGACAATCGCTGGTTCAATGGTCAGGAAATTCCGGACAACGGGATTGATGACGATGAAAATGGCTATATAGACGACTACGATGGCTGGAATGTAAATTCAGACGATGACAGCGGTGTTTTCAACGGTGGTCATGGCACGCAAGTAATGGGCATGATTGGCGCCCGTGGTAACAACAGCATGGGTGTAGCCGGAGTAAACTGGGATGTGAAAATCATGTCGGTAGCCGGTGAAAACATAAATGACGAGGCTTCCGTGATTGCTGCCTATGATTACCCTCTCACCATGCGTCAGTTGTACAATGAAACAGGAGGTTTAAAAGGTGCGTTTGTAGTTGCCACCAACGCTTCATGGGGTATTGATAATGGAGACCCTGCTTCAATTCCGCTTTGGTGTGCATTTTACGACACCTTGGGCGAATACGGAATCCTTAACTGCGGCGCAACAGCCAACAACAATGTGAACATCGATGCAGTTGGAGACATCCCAACGGCATGTGGAAGTGATTACATGATTTCTGTAACAGCCACCAACTCCAACGATGTGCGCACCTTCTCAGGTTACGGAATCACAACGGTAGATCTAGGTGCTCCAGGAGAAAGCGTCTGGACTACCTCCGGATCCACCAACTACGGTGCAACTTCCGGAACCTCGTTCGCATCGCCTCTTACAGCAGGTGCTATCGCATTGATTTACTCAACGCCTTGTCCGAGCTTTATGGCACTGGTTCACGCCGATCCTCAAGCGGGTGCTGATTATGTTCGTCAAATGCTATTTGATGGTGTTGACCCAGTGGCAAACCTCGAAGATGAGTGCGTTACTGGTGGACGATTGAACGTGAACAACTCCATTCAGTTGATATTGAGCAGCTGCAGCGACAACGACTGCTTAGCTCCGTTTGCAATTGCGGTAACTGCTGACAACGGTGATTACACCGCCACATGGTCAGCACTAACATCGGCGCAATCATTCAATTTGCAGTACCGCATGGTGGGTGACCCAACATGGACTACCGTGAACAACCTCACAGAAACGCAGTATGTGTTTACCGATTTGGCTTGGTGTTCAAACTATGAGTTTCAGCTTATGACCAACTGCGATGGGGCAACCAGCGGATGGACAAACAGCACCATCATAGAAACCGAAGGTTGCTGCGAGAACCCGGAGATTGATTTGTTCGCCACTTCATCGGTAACAGAAAACAGTGTAACCGTTTCATGGCCTTCAATACTTGCGGCTGAATACTACAACTTGCTTTTGACTCCGCAGGGAGGAACGCCAGTTGCCATCAATAACGTTGAGACCAGCAGCTACACCTTCAGCAGTTTGGAAGCATGCTCTGTTTATGAGCTTCAGGTTCAAGTGGTATGCGCCATTGAAACCTTGTCGTTTACAGAAGCCTTTGTGTTTAATACCATAGGTTGTGGAGCTTGTTCTGATCTCGAGTTTTGCGGTGTTGGCGGCAACGCCTCCGATGAATGGATTCAGCAGGTATCTTTAAGCACTATGTCGGCCAATACCGGCACCAATAATGGATACGGTGATTTCACTGGCAATCCGCAGTATACAGCTGTGCTTGAAAAAGGAAACACCTATAACATTCAATTGACCCCAGGCTTCTCTGGCTTTCAGTACACAGAGTATTTCAAGGCGTGGATGGACCTCAACCAAGATGGTTCATTTACAGACAATGAGGTAGTGTATGATCCAGGAAGTGGTTCTAACGCGGCTGTTTCAGGCAACATTACCATTCCACTAACAGCAGTAGAGGGTGTTTCGCGCTTGCGGGTGAGCATGAAATACGTAGGCTTCAATGGCACGGCACCAACCGCATGTGAAACCCTTGAGTTTGGCGAGGTAGAAGATTATTGCATCACCATCGTTGAGCCAACCAACGTTTCTAATTTAGAGGCTGACGCATGGAAAATGTGGCCGAACCCTGCTCAAAATGAGTTTATGGTTTCAGGCATTGAAGGTGTTTTCGATGTTCAGATTTTCGACCTGAGTGGTCGGATGGTGCTCGCTCAAGCAGTCCGCGGTCATACAACTGTTGCATTGAGCAATCTCAGCGCCGGTGTTTATGCCGTTCAGTTGATACAAAATGGA
>JBJOIB010000133.1:0-7809 GCA_046047375.1 Bacteroidota bacterium | reverse complement strand
GGAGTGCAAAAGCCAACCAAGGGAGCAGTTCGAGCTCCCAAGGATGCCGTTATTGCCTATTTGCCGCAGCACTTGCTTACGGAAGACAACTGCACTGTGTTTGAGGAGGCAGCAAAAGCTTTCAAGCATGTTTTTGAGATGCGCGATGAGATGGAACGCCTGAACAAGGAGTTGGAAACCCGCACTGATTATGAGAGTCAGGAATACATGACCATCATTGAACGCGTGGCGGATCTCGGTGAGAAATACTATATGCTCGAAGATGTCAATTACGACGCAGAAGTAGAAAAAGCACTGAAAGGACTCGGTTTTAAACCGGATGATTTTCACCGTCCAACAGGTGAGTTCAGCGGTGGATGGCGCATGCGGATTGAATTAGCGAAAATTCTACTCAAGAAGCCGGATTTGATTCTGCTCGATGAGCCTACGAACCACATCGATATTGAATCTGTGATCTGGTTAGAAGACTTTCTGGTGAACAAAGCCAATGCGGTGATGGTGATTTCGCACGATAAGGCCTTCATCGACAATATAACCAACCGAACCATTGAAGTAACCATGGGGCGGATTTACGATTACAAGGCGAATTATACCCATTACCTTCAGTTGCGAGAAGAGCGCAGAGCGCACCAAATGAAGGCCTACCAGGAACAGCAAAAAGTGATAGCCGATAACCAGGCCTTCATTGAGCGTTTTAAAGGCACGTACTCCAAAACCAACCAGGTCTCATCGCGCCAGCGAATGCTAGAAAAAATGGAGATGATTGAGGTGGATGAGATCGATACTTCAGCTTTGAAACTCCGCTTTCCACCATCGCCCCGGTCAGGGGAACATCCGATTACAGTGAAGGATGTAACGAAAGTGTATGATGACCATGTGGTGTTCAAGAACGCAAATATGTCTATAACCCGTGGAGAAAAAGTTGCTTTTGTAGGTCGAAACGGAGAAGGGAAATCGACCATGATCAAGGCGATTATGGGAGAGATTGATGTGGAGGGCTCATGTCAGCTAGGGCATAACGTAAAGGTGGGCTATTTTGCGCAGAACCAGGCATCGTTGCTGGATCCTGAATTGACTGTTTTTCAGACCGTTGATCAAGTGGCTGAAGGGGAAATTCGCACTCAGATAAAGAATATTTTGGGTCGTTTCATGTTCAGTGGCGACGATATCGACAAAAAAGTAGGATTTTTATCAGGGGGAGAACGCACCCGGTTGGCGATGGTGAAATTGCTGTTGGAGCCGGTGAATTTGCTCATTCTCGATGAGCCTACGAACCACCTCGATTTGAAATCGAAAGATGTTTTGAAGGAAGCTCTCCTAGAATTTGATGGCACATTGATCTTGGTATCTCACGACCGCGATTTCTTAAAGGGCATTGCTGCGAAGGTATTTGAATTCAAAGACAAGCGTGTGCTCGAGCATTTTGAGACCATCGACGAGTTTTTGGAGCGCAATCGCATTAAGAGTATCGCGGAACTCAATCTAGGAAAATAAAATAGAAGGCCTCTACATGCAGGCGCTTCCAATGGTTTTTGTACTTATTGTTTGATAAATCGCACAGCAGTTAGGGTGTTTTCCTCCGTTCGCAAGGTGTACATTCCGGGTGACAACGAACGAACATCCACCGACGAGGTGACAAACGTTTGCAGCACAGTTTCACCGTGCGCGTTGATTACAGTGACATTGGCCGGCTCAGAAAGGTAGAGAACGTCGTTGGTAGGGTTTGGGTAAACCTTGAGAACTGATGCTTTCTGGTCGCTAATGCCAATGGTTCCAACTTCAATTGTCTGCTCGATTGTGCTGAAAACACCGCACATACCGGCAGTTAATTCGACGGTGTAGGCGCCGGGTGAAGCATATGTATAGATAGGGTTTTCATCTGTCGAAGTGGTTCCGTTGCCGAAGTTCCAAGAGAACGTATTCGCGTATTCTGATTGATTGGTGAACGTTACTTCCAGGTTTGCAGATGCGAAAGTAAAGTTTGGTTGAGGGTCATACATACCAACGAACCATTGATCAAGCTGTTCGTAAACAACTAGTTTTGCGGCTTCTCGAATAATAGCAGCAGTTTCTGCGGTCAGGGTTCCGTTGAAAGTGAGCGCAGATGGATTTTTACGGAATAAAACCGTGTAGAAAGTGCAAGCTGCGGCATAGGTTCCCGCATACGAGGGATGACTTTCATCGGCAGAGTAAAGTTCAATATCGGGGTAATTATCGCGCAAGTAGCGCCATACGCGGCCTACAGGTGAAACGAGTGCTTCATTATCTTCTCCCATTTGGGTATATCTTTGGTAGAGCAGATCGTCCATGCCTTCGTACGTGCATACTGGTGGCCAGTTGGCGCAATTTTGAGCATCGCCGTTTTTCCGGCCCCACGTCATGTAAAACACCGTTTCTGTGCAAGCATTGCTTTCTAGAATAAGATTGTTGAGAGCGGTGGCGTAGGGGAAAACATCGGCTTCAACTTGCGAGTCAGGAAATGACGGCAATTGGCTTTGCTCCTGCAGAACCACAAAATCCCAGTTTCCGAGGGCGATTTTTTGCAAAGAGGTGGTGTTGGTAGAATGTCCTTCAAGGGTGTATCCTCCCGGCGTATTGCTATCAAAAATCACTTCATCGTTCACTGAGGTTGCCAGATCGGCAAGCATTTGGGGTAGATTGTTCACTGCGGTGTAGCTGTTTCCGAGAAAAAGTACGCGCTTAGAATCCTGGCCAAAAGCGGCGCAAGCGATGAGTGAGAAGAAAAGAAATACGTATTTCATGCCTTGAAGGGATTACGATAGAATAGATGTGAACAACAGGGGAATGGTTGCTTGCAAGTGCTGTAAGAACATTAAAAGCGCACGATGAAACGCGTTAAGCCATCCGCATCTGTTTGAAGGGTATAGGAGGTGCCATGCAAGCGCAGTATTTCCCGGGATAGCATAAGGCCAATGCCCTGACCGTGAGGTTTGGTGGAATAGAAGAGACCGGCATCCAATTGTTGGCCCGTCTGTTGACTGAGGCCTGGTCCATCGTCTTCGACCATAATTTGTTTGCCGCTGGCATCGATGCGAAGCGTAACATTTCCATGCTCATGTATAGACTCCAGTGCGTTTTTCACCACATTGATGAGTAGTTGCTCTATTTGAACAGGATCGATGAAAACGGTAGCTCCCACGGGTGATAGATTTTCGACGTGTAGTTGTATATGGCGCTCTTTAGCAGCAAAGGATGAAACCTTAACGACTTTTTCGGCCAGTTCACCGAGCGATACGGGTTGTTTTTGGGGTTCGTAAACACGTATTACGGACGCAAAGTTTGATACAAACTGACCCAGGCTTTGATTGCGCTCGCGGGCGATTTGAATGGCTTCTGCAAAGGTTGGGTCGGCCGCTTCGGGGCTATCAGCCAAGGTTTGCAAAATGGAGTTCACGGCGCCGGTGGCGTTATTTACTTCGTGAGACATCATACGGATGACACGGCCGTAAGCTTCTTTTTCGCTTTGAAGAAGCTCCGATGTGAGGTCTTCAATAAGCATAAACTGTCGATAAAAGCCTTTGTATTTGACTTTGGAAAGCGACGTTTTCAAGCGGCGATTGTGAAGATTCAAGGTGGTGTTTTCAGACCTTTCATCCAACCGATAGGTTGAAATGAATTGTCCGAGCATGACCGAAGGTGTTGTGTTCAAAAAGGTTGCGGCGGCCTGATTTGCTTCTGCGATGCGGCCGTCGACATCTGTTATGATTACACCAACGTGGGAGCGAGCGATCAATTCTTCCACAATCTGTCCTTGTCCAGCCAAACGCAGTTGTTCTTCTTGAATATTGGCTATGAGTTGGTTGTACTTTTCAATTAGCGGATCGATGTCTTTATTGCCGGTGGGTCGAAGTCGGGATCCCGTGTCTTGCGCATGGAAATCAGCCATGGCGTTCAATAAATGTCGGTATTGTCGGTCAAACAGATAGAAGAATCGAACGCTAATGTAGAAGGAGGCGCCAATGAAGAGTTGCGCGGCGATAAAATACCAACGATCATCAAAAACATAAAAGCAAAGCACACCAATTACGATGTGCACTGCTGCCATAAACAAGGTGAATTTAGTCTTCGGTTTCATACCGAATGTTGTATTTATCGAGTCGACGGTACAAGGCGCTACGGGTAATTCCGAGTGATTCAGCCGTTTTACTGATGGAATTGCGATGATGGCTCAGGGCTTTTTCAATCATGCGAATTTCGAGGTCTTCCAGGGTAATTTTACCCACTTCGGGGAGATCAACGTGTTCGTTGGATGGGTCAGGTGGGTCGAAATGGGGTTGAAAATGGATGACATCGAGTTGTGGCGCACCCATGTTTAGAAGCAGGGTTCGTTCAATGGTGTTTCGCAATTGCCTAATATTTCCTGAGTATTCCTGTTCAGCGAGCCACTTTAGCGCATTGTTGGTGATTGTAGGGGCAGGCAGGTCATACGCTTTGCAGACACTCACGCAGAATGCTTGAACAAGTTTTGGAATATCTTCTCTCCGTTCCCGCAGTGGGGGGATATGTAGGTGGATAAGGTTGATGCGGTAGTATAAATCTTCTCGGAAATCACCACTGGCAATTCGCTCAGGCAGGTGCCTATTGGTAGCGCTGATAACGCGGATATCTGCGCGTTGAACCTCGCTGCTGCCAAGTATTTCGAAGGTTCTTTCTTGCAGAACACGCAGGAGTTTCACTTGATTGGCCAAATCGAGTTCACCAATTTCATCGAGGAAGATGCTGCCTTTTTGAGCTTTTTGAATGCGGCCCTGACGGTCGGATGTTGCTCCGGTAAAGGAGCCTTTCTTGTGGCCGAATAATTCGCTCTCGAACAGTGATGATGATATTCCACCGAGATTCACTTTAACGAACGGTTGGGATGCACGCGCGCTATTTTGGTGAATGAGTTCAGCTAGCAGTTCTTTTCCGGTTCCGCTTTCACCCGTGATGAGCACGCTGGCATCGGTTTTAGCCACCCGCAACGCGTGATCTACAACCTTTCGCAGCGCTGGGCTATCGCCTATGATATGACTGCCGACTGTATGATTTTCAGCGGGTCGATTTTCGCTTAATTCGAGTAAGGTGGCAATCGAAGTTAACAAGTGCTGGTTGTCCCATGGTTTGGCTAAAAAATCACCCGCACCAAGCTTCATACCTTCAACCGCCAATTGCACGGTAGCCCATCCTGTCATCAAAATGATTTTGGTGTCTTTTCGGAGGCTTAAAATGGTCTTTACTGCTTGCAGCCCTTCGGCACCACTGGTGTTTATGCTGTAATTCATGTCGAGCAAGACCAAATGAGGTTCAAAGTCCAGCAATGCGTCTTCGATTTCATTTCGACGGTGTATGCTGTGGGTTTGGTACCCTTTTCGGTTCAACAAAAGCTTGAGGCTGCTGCATACCGCACGATCGTCGTCTACGATTAGTATTTTATGAGAGGTTGACATCGACTGATTCTTGAGTGGCGGTGGTTGCTTTCAAATGTAAGCATTGTGAGCAAACACCGATTATGTAGTTATTCATCTTTTAGGCCTTCTGCCGGTTCAAATTGTGCTGCTCTCCAAGCAGGGTAGAGGGTACACACCATTACCAGGATGAAAAGGAATACCGAAGCACCCAACAATCCTGCATGCAGGTGACTTTTCTTAAAGTCGAGCAGCTCAAAATACGATATCTACAGCATGACAGCCACCCCTACCAACCAGGCGATGGTTGTTAGGCCGAGACTTTCGATCATGAAGTGCTGCAAGATATTTTGTGATGTGGCTCCCATCGCTTTCCGCAAACTAATCTCATAACGTCTTTTCTTGATGCTTGTCCACAAGACCCCAAACAGCCCCATAGCGACGTTGATTACCAGGAAGATGGCTAAACTCGACAAAGAGCCGATGGCCAGCCAAGAGGAGCGGCTCGATTCTTCTCGGCTTTGATCGAGGTTCCTTACGTTGAAATCGGAAATTCCAGTTACCCGACTTACAATTTCAGTGAGTTTCAGCTCAAACTCGGCGGTGGTTTCGGGAGTTACCTGAATGTAGACACATTGACTGTAAAGGGCATCATGAGGATCTACATAACTTAGCACAACAGGCTCTTCGTCGACAAATTCGCCATTGTACTTGTAGTTTTCAACGATACCTACCACCTTTCTGTTGTCGAACACTTCGAAGGTGCTGTCAATGCAGTTCATTCCTGCGAAATAGGTATCGTAAAAAACCTTGTTGATAACGATTTCGGCTTGATCTGACGGTTGCAATGGCTTATTGAACCATCGTCCCTGGTGCATTTTTAGTCCCATGGTCTCCTCGAATCTTTCGTCCATGCTCGCATTCAAGTAATTCATGAGCACATTGTTAATTTCTACGCCATTCGACCAGTTGTTTCCGCTAAACGGGTACACTGTATTGCCAAAGCTGTGGTTTACAATTTCGGGCATATCGGCAAAGGCTTGTTCAAGCAATTCAACTTTTTCGTAATAGGCCGTTGAGTCTTGGTTGCTATTATCGGCGAAGAGGAGCAGGTAACGGTTGCTTGTTTCGAATCCAAGGGGCGTTGTGACTTGCTCGTAGTTGTTGATGAGATAGGCAAAAACTGCGCTTAGAATCAACAGAGAAACAAAGAGTTCAAAAAGCAGTAGGCCGTTTTGACGCTTGTTTTTCCAAACGATTTTGAAGATATGTTTGAGCATGGTTACTTGTACTTGATAGATTCTACAATGGATGACTTGGCCATTTTCATAGCTGGCAAATAGCCGGATAGGATTCCGAACACTAACGTAACAAAGAGTGACAGAAGAAACACTGTGAAGTTGATGATCAAGTGCAATTCTCCTATCCATTTGTACGTGTTTGCAAAATGCATAATCACAATGGTGATAGTAAGTCCTAAAGCACCACCGATAAGTGTAAGAACAATGTTTTCGGTAATGATTTGGACAAGGATGTTGTTATTGTTTGCTCCAAACGCTTTACGCACTCCTATTTCCGCTGATCGATCAATGATTCGTCCGATGTTGAGGTTAACCAGGTTGGTAAGAGGAACGGCGCAAAAGAGCGAGATCATCAGGGTTACGGCCCAAATAAAATCACTGTAGCTTTTGGCTGGATCGTCGTCGTAGAAATAATCGATGGAATTGAATTGTTTGTGGTTAGCAGCGAAAAAACGCATGTAATTGTAATCAACTCCGTTGGTTTCTGACGGGGGCAAAAAAGGAATGTGCGATGAAAGACTATTGAGCTCGTCTAACGTGGCTTGTGTGTTTCCATTTTTACTTTGTACCACAGCGCAATACATTCCAAAGTAGCCGTTTTTATCACGCGTTGGATCGAGGTATGTGATTGGGATAAAGAGGTCGCCATTGACATATTCATTGTTAACCCTGGCCTTTTGGAGAACGCCCTTCACTTCAAATTCTTTGTTGTCGATAACCATCTGCTGACCAACTACTCCAGTAGAAGTTCCAAAGTATTCGATTGCCAAATCATCTGAAATGACCACATTGAGAGCGGCTTGTTGAACGTCGCTGGCGTTGAGCGCCCGACCTTCGATCAACTGAAAGTCGAAAACTTCGAAATAATGTTCATCGACGTGGCGAGCAGAGGCCTTGATTTTTCGGTTGTTTCGAAATAGGTCATAGCTGCTGTAGCAGTCGAGATAGGTTATATTTTCAGCTGTGTTCAGTTTTTCGAGGTTGATGTAGGAACGAAGGAAATCGAGGCTGAATCCTGATTTAGTGGTCCAAGATGAGTTGTTGGTTGATACCTCCGTGCTGTCAACCTTCCAAACCCCGTCAACCATTGTAGAGTCGAGACT
>JBJOIB010000132.1:0-3084 GCA_046047375.1 Bacteroidota bacterium | reverse complement strand
TAGGGCGACATGCCGAATCCGGGTACCGTGCAACCCCATACAGAAACAAGCGGAGCTTTAAATGCTGCGGCAATATGCATCATGCCTGTATCACCGGCGAGAACTACGGCGGCATGTTTTGCCAAATGCGCAGATTCATGAATGGTACATAAGCCTGCCTTATTGATGATACGCTCAGGATCTATGGCTGCCAGCTGTTCGCCCAATGCACGGTCTTCTTTACCACCAGCTATGATAATGCTTCCCTTGAAAAGCGTGCACACCTCCCTGAGATGCGATTCAGGAATTCGCTTGCCCACATGCGCCGCACCTGCCGCGATAAGCAGATAAGGGGTTGAGAGCGGCGAAGGGCCATCTTGAAGTTCTTTGGGAAGAAAATATTCCAATCCCCGATCGTCTGGTTGAACCCCAAAAGGCTTTAAAGTGGCCATATATCGATCTACAATATGCTCGTCGGGCATACGGTTGATCCCGAAATTCACCCAGATCCACTTCTCGATGTTGCGTTTGTTGAAGGTGAAGCTGAGCGATTTCAACGAACGTTTCACCATGCGAGAGCGGATGTTCGAATGCAAATCGATGATGTAATCGAACTCGAGCTCCTTTAAAAGAGGTGTCACTTCGGCCGTTGCGCGCTCAATGAGATGCAATTGGTCGATGTATGGACAGTGCTCGAGCAGGGGGGCGAATTGTTTTTTCGTGAGATAATGAACCTCTGCACCGCCTTCAATCTGTGTTTTGAGCGCGCGAAGCACAGGCGTTGTGAGAACAATATCACCGATGGATGAGAAGCGTATGACGAGAAATCGGGCAGGTCGCGACATAAGGCTTCAAAAGTAGCGAAATAGAGGTGAGGTGTTCTTACTTTTGTGCATGCTTTTAATCGACACACATACACATTTATATACCGAGGCTTTTGAAGAAGACCGGGGAGCAGCTGTGAAGCGCGCCATTGATGCAGGAATTGAGAAGATGCTCCTGCCCAACATTGACGTGAGCTCCATTGGCCCTGTGAATGCGCTCATGGAAGAGTGGCCTAACCACATTATGGGCATGATGGGTTTGCACCCTTGCTCCGTAGAGTCGGATTTTGAAAAGCAGCTGGCGCTAATAAAAACCGAGCTCTATTCAGGCAATTATATAGCTGTGGGCGAGATGGGGATGGACTTGTATTGGGACAAGACCTATGTAGAAGAGCAGAAGGAAGCCTTTCGAACCCAGGTAAAATGGGCGAAAGAGTTGAATTTACCTGTTGTTCTGCACGTGCGGGATGCATTTCAAGAGGTGTTTGATTTGATGGACGAGGTGTATGATGAGCGCTTGAGGGGAGTATTTCATTGTTTCACAGGAGGCGAGTTAGAAGTGAAAAAAATACGCGAGTACAAGGGCTTTTTTTTCGGCATTGGAGGTGTGATTACGTACAAAAAATCAGGCCTGGCAGAAACCGTCCAACACATACCTGATGAATTGCTGGTATTGGAAACCGATAGTCCGTATTTGCCACCCGTTCCGTATCGCGGTCAGCGCAATGAAAGTGCTTACCTGACACACATTGCAACGCGATTGGCCGATGCGAAAGAAACCACGGTTGAGCGGATTGCGGCTTTGACGACAGAAAATGCAAAGCGATTATTCTCGTTAGAAATGTAATTTTACCTGACCATTCATCGCCCGTGCAGGGCGGATGTTAAAGCACCTCATGAAAAGATCCGTACTTCTAATCTATACAGGTGGCACCATCGGAATGATGGAAGATCCGATCACACGGACACTGAAGCCATTTGATTTTGCGCATTTGTTTACAGAAGTGCCCGAATTGCATCGGTTCGATTTGAACCTTCAGACCTACAGTTTCGAGCCACCGATTGATTCATCGGATATACAACCGTCGCATTGGAAGCAAATGGTAGAGGTTATTCGCGATAATTACCATGCTTTTGATGGATTCGTGGTGCTACACGGCACCGATACCATGGCGTTTACCGCAAGCGCTTTGAGTTTTATGTTACGCGGATTGAATAAGCCCGTGATTTTAACAGGAAGTCAGCTACCCATAGGGATGTTGCGAACCGATGGTAAAGAGAATTTGATTTCGGCTATTCAGATTGCCGGGATGTACAGGGATGATCGTCCGAGAGTACCGGAAGTAGCCGTGTACTTTGGAGCCAACCTTTTCAGAGGCAATCGGACACATAAATACAGCACCGAAGACTTCGAAGCTATCCATAGTCCGAACCTGCCTTCGCTAGCAGAAGTAGGAATTCACATTCAGTTCAGCACCAATATTCTTCCGTACGTAAAAGACGCAGAGCTCGTTGTGCAAACTGAAGTTGAACACCGTGTGGCAGTATTGAAATTGTTTCCAGGAATAGCACCTGCCGTGGTTGAAAGCGTTTGTGCTATACCTGACCTTAGAGGATTGATAATTGAGACCTTCGGAAGTGGAAATGCAACTACCTCAGACTGGTTTATTAATGCGTTAAATTTTGCCCGAAAAAAGGGCGTTAGAATTGTAAATGTTACCCAGTGTAACAGAGGATTTGTTGAACAGGGTAGATACGCCACCAGTAGCGGATTTCAGGAGATGGGGATCATTCCAGCTGTAGATATGACGCTAGAGGCTGCGCTCACCAAGATGATGGTATTATTGAAGCAAGAGCTTGATGAAACCGACTTTGCGCGGCGCATGGTATCGAGTTTAGCGGGAGAGCTAACCTCGTATTCTACACTGGTATAAAAATGAGTTGGCTTTGTAGTTCATCAGACTTGTAGTTCTCTTCGATTTTTTCGTAATTTGGCGCCCACTTGCGGCCGTTGAAACTGCGTTTAAAAAGAGACTTTGGTTGCTGGACAATTAGGAGAGGTGGCCGAGTGGCTTAAGGCGCACGCCTGGAAAGCGTGTTTCTCGCAAGGGATCCCGGGTTCGAATCCCGGTCTCTCCGCAAGTAAAATGTTTGAAAAGAGTATTAATCAAGAGAGAAGTTTAATCAATTAAAGCATCATGAAAAAACTGCTTGCGTTTGTTGCCATCCTAGGAATGATTGGAATTGGATCGGCGAATTTAGTAATGGCTCAAGACTCTAC
>JBJOIB010000131.1:0-10274 GCA_046047375.1 Bacteroidota bacterium | reverse complement strand
GTTGATCCAGAGCAAAGAAGAGTTCCGAAAACACTTTACACACGTAGCACTCTGGAAAGTAGTTTATTACACTTATATATTGGTTTTACCCATCATCTTTATTCCGGCGCCATTCTGGGCGATCATTTTGATGTATTTAACCATGCACTTCGTAATGGGGGTAATATTGAGTGCTACCTTTCAGTTGGCTCACATTGTAGATCAAACAGAAGTGTTTGATGAGATGGAGAGCACGTCGATTGAGTATAGCTGGTATGTTCACCAGCTTAGGACGACCGCTGATTTTGCACAAAAAAGTAAGTTGGTGACGTGGTACACCGGCGCATTGAACTTTCAGGTGGAGCATCACCTGTTTCCAAACATCTGCCACATTCACTATCCGAACATCGCACCGATTGTAGAGGCCACAGCAAAGGAATTTGGCATTCCTTATCATTCCTTGGGATCCTTGAAAGACGCATTAGCCAGTCATTTCAACACGCTCCGAAAATTGGGTATGGCCGACTGAGTCATTGTCTGTTCTAAACACAAAGGAATCAGACAGCTGATTCATTCATTCTTATGAAATTTACTTTTTTCAAAAACAGGTTTTCTGCCAAACCAGCTACCGCTTCAGGAGGTTCTTCTGATGGTGAAGTTAGCACCTCTGGTGGACAAAAATCAGGTTCTGGCAAGCGCCGCAACGGTAAAAAACGCCCGGGATCTGGAAACAACCCACAAAATCGACGTCCAAAACCAGCCGGATCGCCTGATTTTAATGGCAAACCAACGCGATTTGAGGGCGCTGAAACTCCCGCATCTCGTCCAGACCAACGCAAAAAGAAAAGGCCAGCTCGATCTACGGATCGCCCTGCAGCCTCCGACAACCAACGTCGCGACGGCGGAAGAAGCAACAACGGAAGAGGACGCTCACGTGGAAAAGGCAAAGGCAAACAAATGTTGCAGTTGCTAGATCCTGAGAACCTCGTTAAAAAAGCAAAGCCGGTTGCACCGGAAAAGCCCTACGAGGCGCCACGTTCGTTCAATGAATTCCCTATTGACGCAACATTAAAGCGCGCTTTGCACAACCGTGGTTTTAAAGTACCAACTGAAATCCAAGAGCGCTCTATTGAAGCAGTGCTTGAAGGTCATAACGTTCTGGGTATTGCGAACACAGGAACCGGAAAAACAGCCGCTTTCCTCCTTCCTATTCTCAACAATTTGCTGGAACGCCCTCAACACTTCCATGCGCTCGTGTTGGTTCCAACCCGCGAACTTGCGCTACAAGTGTTTGAAGAGTACAATGCCTTTACCAAAGACATTCAACTCTTCGCTCAAAAATTCATTGGAGGTACCAGCGTGAATGAAGATATGCGTCGCCTCCGTAAACGCCCACATGTAGTTATTGGAACTCCAGGCCGCATTGCTGACCTCGTTGACCGCGGCGCTTTGCCGATGGACAAGTTCGAAGTGCTTGTATTGGATGAGTTTGACCGCATGCTCGATATGGGCTTCTCGCAAGAAGTTCAGCGTTTGGTTGGACAGATGACACGTCGCAAGCAGAGCTTGTTGTTTTCAGCAACGATCGATAATGGCTTGCAAAGACTTATCGATGAGCTCGTTCCAGAATCAGTTAAAATTCAAGTGAGCTCAGGTACTACATCTTCTGAAACCATAGACCAGGATGTAGTTCGCGTAGGTAGCAACGAAAACAAACTCGATACCTTGGTAGCTATGCTTCAGCACGAAGACTTTACCCGAGTGATGGTTTTTGCTGAAACCAAGCATCGTGTAAGCAGATTGTGCAGAGACCTGAAAAAAGCTGGCGTTCGCGCTGATGAAATTCACGGCGATAAGTCACAAAACGCCCGTCAGATAGCGCTCGACAAGTTTAAGAAAGGATATGTGCAGGTGTTGTGTGCAACAGATGTTGCAGCACGAGGCATTGATGTTGACAATGTTAGTCACGTAATCAACTTTGAAGTTCCTCGCACGTACGACAGCTATATTCACCGCATCGGAAGAACAGGACGTGCCGGAAAAACCGGTAAGGCTCTTACGTTTGTAGAGAAGTAATAAAACGCAATTGATGCACATCGGCATGCAGCTTTAACCGGCAGCATGCCGATGTTTGCTTTTCAGCAAGTCCATTCGTATGAAGCGCCTGCCTTGCTGTTGGATCCCACGCAATTGCGACAATTCTCCATTCGCATCATCTGTCAGGTGTTAAAAGCCAAGAAGGTTCTTATCTTCGCGAGCATGAAGGCATCCCAATCATCGTTTCTGAGCACCTTGCAAAGTTCATCGTTGCATGCCCTTCACGAGGACGATCAATTGCGTTTGTTCGAACTCCATCAATTAGAGGCATGTGCAGAATCGGCCAGCGTTTTCAAGAGCCACGAGGATGGAAAGAAACTGTACCTGGTGCATCAAGGTTTGTTTCAGCTAATGCTGAAAAACGGACTCACCAAAGAGTTACGCCAAGGAGCTGTTTTTGGTGAAATCGCTTCAGCCTCTTCCCTACCCCGGCTGGGCACCGTATTCGCGCTCTCCCCTGACGCACAAGTGATTTCATTCAGCCGCGAAGATTTAATTTCAACTGGCTTTCTGCCGCCCAACAACCGCCCGAGTTTTCTTCAGATTCTCATGCAAAACACGGTAAGTTATTTGCACGAGCTCTTAGACACAGGTATCGAAACCCTACTAATGCGCGGAGAAAATGAGCATACTGAATTCAAAGAAGGCGCATTAAACCCGAACATACTCAAGGCAGTAGCTGCATTCTTAAATACCCATGGCGGTATTGTTTTACTTGGAATTGACGACGCAGGGAAAGCCATTGGCATTCCTGATGATTCATTGGGTGCAGCAGACAAGTTTGATCAAGACTTTCAAAATTTGATTCGTGAAAAAATGGGTGCAGAGGCGCTTCCTTACATTCACTTCAGTCATCATGAATACCAAGGAAAACGGTTGTACCGGATTGATTGCGATGCCTCCCATCAGCCTGTCTATTTAAACACTGGCAAAGGCGTTAGTGGCGAGACCTTTTATATTCGATCAGGTGCCACTAACCAGCAACTGGGGATGGCTGATGCCATGCAGTACATTTCGCGCAGGTTTCCATATTATCTAAAATGACAGAGCGAGCAGACCTTCTTGTAATTGGCGGCGGTGCTGCCGGATTTTTTGGCGCGATTCGCTATGCTTCTCTTCATCCCCGTGCTCGGGTAATAATCCTTGAGAAAGGCAAGCATGTGCTCGATAAAGTGCGCATTTCTGGGGGAGGACGTTGCAATGTAACGCACGGTTGTTTTGATCCAAGAGAGCTGGTGCTTAACTATCCCCGTGGAAAAAAAGAACTTCTTGGGCCTTTTCACCAATTTGCCTGTGGCGATATGATGGGGTGGCTGGAAGATCGGGGCGTACCTACGAAGATCGAAGAGGACGGTCGAGTTTTTCCTGAAACAGATTCAAGCGAAACGATCATCACATGTTTTCGCAATGAGGCACGCAGACTGGGCATTGAAGTGCGCACCTCAGAGGGCGTTGTGACAATTGAAAGACAACAGAAGTGGAAAGCCACCACCCCGGCTCATTGGTACGAAGCCGATGCGATTTTATTCACCACTGGAAGCAGTCCTCAAAGTTGGGAACTTCTCCGGCAAATTGGTGTCACCTTGGTCCCGCCAGTGCCTTCGCTGTTCACTTTCAACATCAAGCATAGCTTATTGCGCGATTTGCCGGGTATCTCTGTTGATTATGCGACCGTTGAGCTTCCCGCACTACACATCGCAGACGGCGGCCCATTGCTCATTACCCATTGGGGATTGAGTGGACCGGCTGTTTTGCGTATTTCAGCCCAAGCAGCTCGACAATTAGCAGAGCGCTCATACCGATGCGAGGTTGTAGTAAATTGGCTTAGCGCCGATGAAGAAGAAGTTGAGCATGCCCTGCGTGAGATGCGAAATTCGCACACGCGTAAAAAGCCTAGTACTACTCCCTTTCAAGGATTACCCAAACGCCTTTGGGAGCGCATGTGTGAGATATCGGCCATAGGTGATTGCAATTGGGCCGACATTTCAAACCAACAGCTTCATGCGTTGTGTAACCTCATCACACGCAGTACATTTCAAATGCAAGGAAAAAGCACCTTCAAAGAAGAATTTGTGACCGCGGGTGGCGTGCAATTGGATAAAGTAAACTTCAAAACCATGGAAAGCAGGGAGGTTCCGGGATTGTGGTTTGCGGGAGAGGTGCTTGATATTGACGCCGTTACCGGAGGATTCAACTTTCAAGCTGCATGGACCACCTCATGGATTGCAGCATCGAACATCCCATATGGCTCATAATCAAAAGATTAAGCCCCATTTTAACATTTCTTAGCGCTAATTGATTTACCCTTCATTAAACCTTGTTTGGGTGTAAGAGTCAGAGCACAAAACAAGGCAAATTATGAAAAAGAACACGTGGATGGTGCTACTAGCACTTATGATGGGATTTGGAACCATAGCTCAGGAAGATATGCCTGAACCGAATGATGAAGGAAAAACAGAGCGGTTGGCAACGGAACTAGGACTAAGCGAAGAACAGCAACAACAACTTGAGGCTGTGCATGCGAGATTCAAGCCCGAGCATCAGAAAATTCGCCAACAAGAAAAAGAACTTCGCGAAAAACGCAAGCAATTGCGCGAGCAAGAAGATATGGAGATGAAGAAGATTCTGACTCCTGACCAATTGGCAAAATTTGAAAAGATGAAAGCTGAAAAAAAAGAGCAGCGAAAAGAGGGCGCACAGCGCGGTAAAAAGAAATAACGTAAAAGGAAGCAGAGATGCTTCCTTTTTTGTTATTACGATTTTTCATCGCTAACTCTTATCCGTATAACTGTCCAACCTACGTCTAGCATCGCATTAGTAAACCCTTTCATTAGACATGTCTGTGTTTCCGTATTCGATCCAAAAAGCATGTTAAGAATTCAAGATTTTCTTGCTAAAGAATAACATCGCAGTGAAGCGGTAACTACATTAGATGAAAATTCATTGTAGTAATGAAGAAGTTTACCGTTTTACTTTTCCTTTCTCTCTCAAATGTTGGTTTGACACAGAGTGAGAACGCTTATCTCAATGCGAATTCCAGCATCTCAATTAAAGAAGCTACTGAACTTGCTACCTCTTCCCCGGCAGTTGTTCCTTCCCTTCATCGAGCACCGGTGGATTCTGCAATTGATCAGGAAACAATCTCCGAACGAATCCTTCGGAAAAAAAGTGAAAATGGTGCATCAAAAAAACGATCAGACGAATGGTTTGAACTGATTCACAAAGCAGCTCCAGGAGATAATTGGAAAGAAATTGAGGCGAGGAGCATTGCTGAGATGATCTCTCGGTCTGAAAGTGCCCAGAACAGAGAATTGAACGGATTATGGGTTGAACGCGGACCATCGAACGTTCCAGGGCGAATAACAGATGTCGACATCGATTTCATCAACGGTCAAATATATGCTCTTAGCGACCATGGAATTGTTTTTCAATCATCCGATTTAGAAGCTGGAATTTGGATTCCAAAGAATGATCGATTTCCACTAGGTTTAGATGTTTCGGCTCAATTAGAAGTATTTCAAGGCGGTGATTTGATTGCATGTGGGTTCATTAAGTCAACCAATTCATGGGGAGTATTCTATTCAAATGATCAAGGGTTGAGTTGGACAGAATCCACTGGTTTAGGCACCTTGGAGATTATGGGGTATCGCCGGCTCTTGAAGGATGGCGATGATGTTTATCTCTTCTCGCATGAATATTCTCCGGCAGACGTTTCGGATTATTACAAAGTATATAAGTCAGTCGATCACGGGGCGTCGTTCAACCAACTCTATGTTTCGGCTATACCTGTTGGAGATGGATGGAGACATTCGAGAAGTGACATGTGGGTTTCCAACAATACGGCAAATGAATATCTCTATTTATCTCTTGAAGATAGTTTGTACTCGGTAAGTAAATACACAGGTGAGCGATCATTTCACGGTTTAATTACACAAGCAAATTTTGGTTATCACCTTTTAGCTGGCCATGAAGCGAATGGAGTTGTGGAACTCCGTGCCTATTCATCTCAAGGTGACGCCGGGAAATTTTACGCATGGAACAGTGTAGACAACAATTGGGTTTACCAAGGTGAAATGACTGATTGGTGGCTTTCGCAGCCATTTGGCGCGAATTCACTTACTTGCTCTGCAACCGATGCTGACGTCCTATATTTTGGAGGGATTTTGATTAGTAAATCTGAAGATGGAGGCCAATCATGGACGACTATGGACTTAGACCCTACTGGTAGTTACGCATTGTATCATGGCGATGTACCAAAGTGCTTTACCACTCTCAATCCGGCCAACAATGAGGAAATTATGATGATTGGCACCGATGGTGGGTTGTATCAATTGGATGTGCCTGCACAACATTTTGTACAACTGAGCATTCCTGGTTTGAATTGCACTCAGCTTTATAAAATGGTTTCAAAACAGTCTGATCCTGGAACCATGTACATTGGCACCCAAGATAATGGGTACTCTCACACTACCAATGGAACAATCCAACAAGGGCCGGTAGATTTCACATTTCAATGGGGTGGGGATGTGTCAAATGTTGCGTCAGGAGACGGTGGAGAGACTTTCTGGCTTTGGTGGTTGGGAGATGGGTGCAATTATCAAAATGGGCCTGCCGAAGCAGGTTTTGTCTCAAATTGGTCTCCTTATGAATTCAACGGTGAAGTCCCTTACTGGGAAGCTCCAATTTGGGTTTCGAATCACTTTCCCGATCGGTGCTACACAGCAGGATACATCAATGGAACAGGAGGTAGCCATATTATTGAACTCACCGCACAACAAGGCGAATTCTGTTCAAGTGAGCAATTCAGTTATAACTTTCAGGCTGAACTGAATGGTCGAATAACGGCAATTGCAATCTCTCCAATCAACAGCGATTACTTTTATGCTACCACAGACAACGGTTATTTTTGCATGTCGACCGATGGTGGGGAAACTTGGTCGCATAGCTTAATTAGCAATTCCATGTATCCGAGAGCGATTTTACCGTCGTCGGTGCAACTGAACCATGCTTGGGTCATTGGAAGCGGCTATTCGAATAGTCCAGTCTATCATACCACCGACAATGGCAACACCTGGACCCCTGTGAATGATGGCTTACCATCGTGTATTGCTGAAGCGATTGCAACAAATGAAGATGAATCCCAAGTATATTTAGCTACAAGCATAGGTCCTTTTGTGCTCGAAGGAGATGCTCAAACTTGGGAAGACCTATCAAACGATGTAGCCCCTTTGGTTCATTACATGGATGTTGAGTATATGTCACAATCCAATACCGTTCGTTTTGCGACCTATGCGCGTGGAGTTTGGGATTTTCAATTAGACGATGAAACCAGCGTTGAAACTATCTCCGAATCCGAACAAGAATATGCATTTCCAAACCCCTGCACCGTTTGGGTACAGCTTCAATTGGCTGAGAAAGACCTTACAAGTAGCTACATTCTATTTAGCAATGAAGGAAAGGCCTTACAAACAGGTGTTGTTCTATCAACCAATCAACAAATACCAACAAACCATCTTTCGCCAGGAAGCTACTTTATTCGTATCGTGACTACCGGAAAAACTATTCGATTTGTGAAACGATAGTCAAGCAAGGAAATCAAACAAAAGGGGCTTTCAGACGAGAGCCCCTTTTTTGTAACCAGATAACCTGAATATGCGATCGTGGCAGCTTAAACCGAGGGAGAGAGTATGAAGTGCGTTGTTCGTTTTCGAAACCTACGAAATCGAACGTTCGCATCCATACGGCAAATGCACTATTCGAATGAATATTTGCTCCCCCATAGCGATTTGAGATAGCTCTTTAGTTGATTTTCCTTTGGATTATTACCCGGCTGATAGAAGGAGGTTCCACTCAGGGCATCGGGAAGAAATTCCTGAACAGTAAAATTTCCTTCATAGTTGTGGCTGTACATATAATCAGCCCCATAACCCAAGTCTTTCATCAGCGATGTGGGGGCATTCCGTATGTTGAGTGGCACCGGTAAATTGCCCGTTTGTCTGACAGCCTGTTGAGCATTTCCTATAGCCATATACGCGGCATTCGACTTGGGGCTGGTTGCAAGGTACAAGACGCATTGAGAAAGAATAATGCGTGATTCCGGCCAACCAATGCGTTCTACCGCCTGAAAGGTAGTTGTAGCCATCACCAGGGCTGTTGGATTGGCAAGGCCGATATCTTCAGCCGCTAGAATAACGAGTCTGCGCGCTATGAATTTAGGATCTTCTCCCCCCTCAACCATACGAGCGAGGTAATAGACAGCTGCATTGGGGTCGCTTCCCCGAATCGATTTAATGAACGCACTGGCAATATCGTAGTGAATTTCACCTGCTTTATCGAAAGCGAGAGGATTGGCAGAAACTACAGAATTGACCAACTCATCGGTTACAATCACCGAGTTGTCTGAATGCGATTGAACAACCAATTCAAAAACATTGAGCAAACGACGGGCATCACCACCAGAAAGCCTTAACAATGCCGCTGTTTCCTTTAACTCTATTGACCGCTTTGAAAGTTCTACATCATCCACCATAGCTTTGTTCAACAAGGCTATCATGTCATCTTTTGAGAACGATTTCAGCACATACACCTGGCATCTGGAAAGCAGCGCGGGAATCACTTCGAAGGAAGGATTTTCTGTTGTTGCACCGATCAGCGTGATTTCACCCTTTTCAACCGCTCCCAACAAACTGTCTTGCTGCGATTTACTAAAACGATGAATCTCATCGATGAAAAGCACTGCATTTCCACCGAACATACCTGCATTGCGAACCCTATCGATGACTTCACGAACTTCTTTCACACCACTGTTGATCGCTGATAACGCATGAAAGGGACGTTTCAGCGTTGAAGAGATGATTCCCGCAAGCGTTGTTTTCCCAACACCCGGTGGCCCCCATAAGATCATAGAAGGAATTCTACCAGAGCGTATAACTTTTCCAAGCACGGCCTCCTTCCCGACCAGATGGCTTTGACCTATATAGTCATCTAGCGACGTTGGTCGCATGCGTTCAGCGAGTGGAATATGTTCCATGCAGTAAAGGTCGGAAATTTGGTCGTTCAGCAGACTTTAGCTGCGGAAAGCGTTCAGTTTCCACCCTTCTGGCCGACGATGTTTCCAGCGTTTGTGTGACCAGAGCCAATATTCAGGCTTTTGGAGGATATCATGTGCAAGAATATCGTTCAACTTCTGCGTTAGCTCTCCATCCGCGAAAGAAGACGGGTTTTCGGTGACCAATTCATACCGCATAGCGTAATAACCGCGTTTGCGTTTTTCAATATGTCCATACACAACAGCCATATTGTACTTCTTCGCATGACGCTCTGCCCCTAGGTACATGGCGGTATCCAATCCCAAAAAAGGTCCCCAATAGCATTTGTTTGGGTCAGCAGGCGACTGATCTACGGCATACACAACTAAGGGTGACCGTTGAATATTCTGATCTATCCACTCTGTAGCTTCGCGTGTTGGAACGAGAATCAAGCCAAAAGCTCCACGAGTTTCCCGCATTGTTTGATCCAACCACCTGTTTTGAATGCGCTTGTATATAGCCATGGTCAGGTGCGGAATATGTCCGGCAGCGGCTACCGCAAATAATTCCCAGTTGTTGTAATGCCCACCGCACATCACCACGGGTCTTTTTTCTTTGTGGAGCTTTTCTAACACCTCAAGACCTTCAGGAACTAACCGTTGATTGGCCTCTTCCGCAGTAATACTGAAGTTTTTAATGCTCTCTACAATCACATCAGCCAAATGGCGATAAAAGCGTTTCATCACAACTGCGCGCCAACGTTCATTCTTGTCAGGAAATACCTTAACGAGATTATCGAGAATTACCTTCTTCCGATATTTAAAGAGGTAAATAAAACAGAAAGCCAATAGATCACTTATTCGGTATAAAACGAAATAAGGGAGCAGACTTAGCGGCTTCAAGATTAGATAGTAGAGCAAACGGGACCCCATCGACGCAAAGGTAATAACCCCGCCGAAACTAGCTAAATCTTTTCGATTAACGGTTACACTAATGGGCGATCACAAATCGCTGAACTGAGCTATTCCCTTGATTATCAGTTAATCGAACTAGATAAAGTCCATCAGGCAAAGCTGAAACATTAACATACGCGGTTGTGCCGTTCATAAACTGTTCGAAAGCCAACTTTCCGGAAAGATCAAATACCTGAAGCGTAACTTCGTCTCCTGA
>JBJOIB010000130.1:0-2883 GCA_046047375.1 Bacteroidota bacterium | reverse complement strand
CTTGTAGTTGCTCAGCGACTTGCTCGTAAAAACTGTCAATCCTGTAATGCGCCTGATGAAAGTGTGGGCTCGGATCAATTGCATGCTCTTGGATATTCTGCCCAAGAAATAAGCCAAATGACCGTATACAAGGGCAAGGGCTGCAAAAAATGTAACGGCACAGGCTACAAAGGTCGTCAAGGTATCTATGAAATCCTAAAAGTGGGTCCTGCCTTGAAGCAGGCTATTCTCGATGGCAAAGGTTCAGAAGAAATGCTGACTCTTGCGAAGGACAAACACGGTTTCTCAACGATGCAGGATGTTGGGAGGGGATTTGTTCAGCAGGGCATATTGTCGGTTGCAGAGTCTCAGCGCGTTTTAATATTTTAGTTGCTAAGACATGGCTAAGTACTCTTGGAAAGGTGTTCAAGGCGGTAAGTATGCGGAGGGTGAAATCTCTGCCCTAAATCGTGATGAGGCAGCCTATCTCTTGCGCCAAGACAAGATCATTATCACCTCCCTTGATTTGACCTCAGGTATCGAAAAGAAAGAAGAAGAAAAGTCATCTAAGAAGTTAAAAAAGATCAAAAAAATTCCTGCGAGAGACGTCATTGTCTTCACGAAAAAACTTGAGACCATGGTTCGCTCTGGTCTGCCAATTCTAGAAACCATTGCCATGCTCAACGAGCAAACAGAAAACCCAAGCCTCAACTTTGTGGTCTCTCAAATCTATCAAGACCTAGAGTCTGGTACGCCACTGTCTGATGCGTTTTCCAAACACCCAACTGTGTTTGACAACGTTTATATCAACATGCTGAAAGCAGGTGAATCCAGTGGCAAGATCGATCTATTTATGAGTCGTTTGGTTGTCGGAATGGAAAAAGCCGAAAAAATTAAAACAGATGTTAAGGGGGCTCTAACCTACCCGGTTATTCTCTTGGTGGTTGCAATTGCGGTTATTTCCGTGATGATGATCTCGGTTGTCCCTGTTTTCCAAGATATGTTCACGACTGTTGAAGGTGGATTGCCTGGCGCTACCCAATTTGTTGTAAATATTAGTGAATTCCTTCGCGATCCGTTTCAAGGCGGCGTTTTTGCAGGTTCTCTAGTTGGGTTATTTGTGCTCGCCAAATACTCGATTCAAAAAAACCGAGGAATCAGGAAAAAAGCGCATGCCTTGCTTTTGAAATTTCCAGTTTTGGGAGAGCTTATTCGCAACTCTACCCTTTCTAAAATTGCCATGATTCAGGGAAATCTTACTGCGGCAGGCGTGCCTGTACTTGAATCGATCGATATTGCGAGTAGTAGCACCGACAATATCATCGTCCAGGAAGCCATGACCGACGTGAAAAGAGGGGTCTATTCTGGCGCTCCGCTTTCTGAGCTCTATCAAAAGCACCCTAGAGTTTTTACGCCGACATTTAGTGCAATGGTATCTGTTGGGGAGCGTACTGGGCGTATGGACGAAATGTTTGCCTCGATTTCGAACTACTATGAGGAAGAAACGGATGCTTCTGTGAGACAGCTCACATCCATGTTAGAGCCAATTATGATGGTTTTTTTGGGGGGTACTATCGGCTTCATTCTGATCGCAATGTACACGCCAATGTTCAGTATGGGCAAAGCGATGGGGGTCTAGCAAGGGTTGCTAAGATTCTTCATGTGATCAATGCACATGCGTGGTAGCCCGCTAACTCTCGGTGATGCATAAGCGCGGAAGCCGCTGCTATATGAAGACAGCGAATAATAATAGTCACCGTTTATGTCGAGTGTTTGGTTTCCGCCAAATAGAACGCTGTTAATGGTTTGTGCATTTGAAGCAGTGGTGTAATAACTACCGTTGTCCGACTTGTATTCAATTTCAGCGAGGTAAATAGACTGAAGGCTGTTTTTTGCAGTGCTGATCTTTGCGTCTTGTATGTATCCGTTGTACATCGGTATGCCTACCGCAGCCAAAATTCCAACAATAGCTACGACAATTAGCAGTTCGATGATGGTAAAACCCGCCAGATGGCGGGTTTTTTTGAATGGCCCATACTGCTGAAGTAGGTGTGTCATTCTTTAACTATCGTGTCATTCAGTACCAAAGTAGAAGCAGTAGGATTCCCTGACTCATCACCGTAATTCGTTCGAACATACATGATGTTGCCTGTCCCGTAGATGTAGGTGTATCCAACGGTATTTGTAGCTGTCGGGGTTGTGTTTGCATTTACCACGGCAAGGTCATTTGATCCATTTTTTGCTCCATGTGGGTTTTTAAAGCCCGCGGTGGTATTGAAATAAGTTGTGAATACACCATCCCAGTATGCAGCATCGTTATTGCAGCTGTAATTAGTGGTGCCCAGTGTTGCAGTAGACGAGCCTGATGAACACTTTGCAAATGTTGAGGCAATGAAGGACTTTATGCTTGAGTGGTTCGCCTTAGTAGCATTAACTTTGGCGGTTCCCATGTAGCCTTGATACATGGGGATTCCGACCGCAGCAAGGATGCCGATAATCGCTACCACAATGAGCAGCTCCATTAGAGTGAAGCCCGCCTGATTTTTCATGGCTTTTGTTTTGTGGCGCATTTTATAACTCCTTGATTTATAAACGAATTATTGAGACTTTATGGGCTCGCTGGCGTCATGGAAGAATATCATCCTGATCTGTGGTGCTATGTCAACCACTACCTCATTCACCAGTTCTGTAGAGGCGATCTGGTTGAGGTGATGCGCTGCTAAGAGGCAGGGCCTATTGCTCGAAACAAGACATCCTGCGTGGCGAGATCCACCTCGCGCACTTTGAGCTGAATCATCTGTCCGACTTCTGCACCTTCCGGTGCGCGCACTCGCGCTTCATAGGCAAGTGATGGAATCACGACATGAGCGCGCCCGCGTTCGATGTTCACAATCATGGCCTCAT
>JBJOIB010000129.1:0-3428 GCA_046047375.1 Bacteroidota bacterium | reverse complement strand
AGGCTTTAACAAAGCCGGCCTCTCTGCGGCAGCATTCGTGCGCATCGATAAGGGCGGCCCATCAGCTTTTCAGCTTGAAATGGGCTATGTTGGGAAAGGTAGCTTTAAGCCAGCCGATCAGGAAAATGGGGATTTCGACACGTGGGGATTTCGCTTTCGCTACATTCAAGTGCCTTTGCTGTATGTGCACTCATTTACCTCTTTTGATCTCTTCGCCGGACCTTATGGTGGCTATTTGATTTCATCACGCTACCAATACAACGGAAACGATCTCCCTATTGGGAATCCAGAAATGCAACCTTTTGAAATTGGAGGCATGTTTGGCGCAGGTATGTCCATTGGAGATCATTTGGGCGTAACCGCCCGATATTCACAAAGTGTTCTACCCATTCGGCAATCTCCTCAAACAAGCTTCGCAAACGCCGTTATTCGAGAGAAAATGGTGAACATCGTTGCTGAAGTGCTCTTGAGCTACCGTTTTTGACCGGCCGTTACCACGTTCCAGTTATAACCTGAGGTCAATTGTTCCCATGCTTTCCATTCGTTGCTGAAAAATTCGCTCACCAGCGAAGTCACGCGATTGGTTTCAGTCAACGCTTTTTCATAAGCTTCAGTTGCATTTGGACCCAAGTTATCGGCGTGTGACATGGCGTCCCACAAATAGTCAGTGAGAAATTTAGTTACGTGGTTGTAGCCCTTGAAATCTTCTGGCAGCATGAACTCCCCTTCCAATTCGGCTATCCTCTTCAATAAGCTATCGGCACGCGCAGAAACCGGTTTGTAAAGTGTGTCGTTGAGCATGGTAATTTGTTTTTGAACCAGCTGAATTACCTGCTTGGCGCGTTGCAACTCATCAAAAGCCTTACCTGACGTGTCAGCCAGGGCTAGGACTGATTGCGTGAATTTCTGCTTGGCAATCAATTTATCATTGGCAACCTCATTGCGTGGATCTTGACGCACTTCTAGCAATCCGCTGCATGTTTCATCGCCATAAGCGAGGGAGATCGTGTAAAATCCAGGCAATACTGTTGGCCCTCCTCCAGGCTCTTTGTTTTTATCAGCAGGTCTTCTGGAAGGCCACCTCACTCCCTGGGTGTCATAATACCAATAGATCGTGTTTAAACCAGTGTCAGGTTTAGCCGTAAAAACACGTAAAGTATCGCCAGATGTTGAAAGGATGCTTACTTTCACCTCCTTCTTTCCTGTGCTATCAAGCATAGCAGGAGGCATAAAGTAATTCAAGATTGCCGCTGTACTCTTGTTGCCTCCATTCCAAACATAATCGGCTGGAAAACGGCTGCCTGCAGGTCTTTTTGTATCAACCAAATATGCAGGATTTGCTTTGAAAAGCTCAAAACGCTGCTCATTTTTAGCGGCTTGTCTCAACGGCTCAATGTTATCTATAACATAGCATCCCCGACCAAATGTAGCCACTACCAAATCATTCTCTACAGGATGAATCTTCATGTCGAATACGGGAACTGAAGGAAACTGATGCTTCCATTGCTGCCAGTTTTCGCCCTTGTCGAACGATACAAACAGGCCGCCTTCTGTTCCTAAAAACACCAACTTCTCTTCATGGCGGTCTTGAACTACGGTGTGGGCATGTCCTTGAACACCAACAACATTGAGTCTTCTCCACTTTTTACCCCCGTCAGTTGTATGATATACGTACGTATTCCAATCGTTCTGACGGTAATTGTTCACAGCAACGAAGGCCTCTTTATCATTGAAATGAGAAGGGTGAATTTGATTGACATACGCTCCTTTCGGCATTCCTTTGATATTATCAGAAACCCTGGTCCACGTATTGCCTCCATCAAAAGTCACATGGATGAGTCCATCGTCTGATCCCGTCCAAATGGTTTTGCTGTTTATTACCCCTGGAGCGATGCACACCACGGTTGTGTGGTTCTCCGCCTGAGTGGCATCAATAGTCAATCCACCCGATTCTGCTTGTTTTTGTTTATCGGGATCGTTGGTAGTTAGATCAGGAGAAAGGGTTTTCCACGACATCCCGCGATCGGCGGAATAATGCACATACTGGCTACCGAAGTAAACCCCTGTGGAACGATGCGGGTCAGCAGAAATGGCGGCGTTCCAATTGAATCTGAGTGGAATAGAGTCTGTGGAGGCCGGTTGAATAAACCGTGATGCACCGGTTTCGATGTTCACGTGGTAAACATGGCCCCCTTGGTACATAGCGTAAGCAAAATCAGGATCGGAAGCATCCGGAACAACGTCGAATCCATCCCCAAAAAGAATTTCTTGCCAATTCTCGTTGCGAATCCCGCCCTCTTGCCAAACATATCCTGGACCTACCCACGAACCATTGTCTTGCAGTCCACCGTAAACCCTGTAGGGCGTTTGAAGATCTACATTCACGTGGTAAAATTGTCCGACCGGCAAATTAACCGCGAACTCCCAGTTTTTTCCGCCATCGCGCGAAATATTCAACCCTCCATCGTTTCCGTTGATCATGTACAGAGGGTTATCTGGATGAATATAGAATGCATGGTGATCGGGGTGCACGCCATAATAAGGCAAGATAACCTCGAACGTTTTCCCTCCGTCGATGCTCTTTGATAGCACCGAATAGAGGTTGTAAAGGGTGTTTTCATCTGAAGGATCAGCGTAGATTTCAGCGTAATAGAACGGACGATTTCCGATATTTTCCGTGGCTACAGAAGCAAATTTTCTTCCCCCATCATTTGAGCGATAGAGAGCGGTCTTCTTGCTTTCCACCAGGGCATATACCACATTCGGATCGGCAGCAGAAATAGCAATTCCAATGCGACCAATCGGACCTTCTGCTAATCCTTGTTCCTCAGTGATTTCCTTCCAATTTATTCCACCGTCATAAGTCACATACAAGCCACTACCCGCTCCGCCGGAATGGAAGGTCCAAGGCTTGCGTTCATATTCCCACATCGCAGCAAAGAGCTTATCGGGGTTGGATGGATCCATGATCAGATCAGCAGCTCCGGTGCGATCGTTGACAAACAACACCTTATTCCAAGTTTTGCCTCCGTCTGTGGTCTTATAGACACCTCTATCAGGATTTCCACCCCAGATACTACCCATGGCGGCTGCCCAAACGATGTCGGGATTCGTTGGGTGAACAACAATCCGGTGAATGGTCTTCGTTTCTTGAAGTCCCATCAATTTCCAGGTAATACCACCATCGCGGCTCATGTATATTCCACGTCCGCTAGAATGCGAATTACGCGGATTTCCTTCACCTGTTCCCGCCCAAACGATATCGCTATTGGAAGGAGCAATGGCTACAGCGCCAATGGACTGGACTGGCATTTCATCGAAAACCGGATTCCAAGTAATGCCTCCTGACGTGCTTTTCCATAGCCCCCCTGAGGCGGTGCCAGCAAAAATGATATGTGGCTTTTCACGCACCACAGCGATGGCAGTAA
>JBJOIB010000128.1:0-2715 GCA_046047375.1 Bacteroidota bacterium | reverse complement strand
CAATGGCACGAAGAGCTTCTAATTCCGATATCCACGAGCTAACAACTCCTTCATAATGACTTTTCATCGATCGCTGCTCGTCTTTGTGCAGACCACTGTGAACGTTTTTGAAGACGTTGACCACTGGCGAAAAATCAAAGGCATTCATCAACGTAGCGTAAAAGAAATGTTTCGACTCCTCGGCGATGATCTCCTTGACCTTGTCTGATGATGGTTTGGTGGCTGAATGGGCAATGACTTTGGCGTCGGTAAACAAAGAATCACGTCTGATGTTGGAGGTTAATACCAGGCCGTCAAGCGATCGAAGTCGCGATAATGCCACATACACCTGACCTGCCGAAAAAGCGTCCTCAACGTCTATAATCGCTTTGTCGAAAGTTAAACCCTGACTTTTATGCACGGTAATGGCCCAAGCGAGCTTCAGCGGATAATGAATGAAAGCACCAACGGCTTTTTCTTCAATTTCATTCGTAATCTCAGAAAGGATGTATGTATTGTTTTCCCAAGTATATGGTGTTACTTTCATGGGAGTGCCACCGCCAGGGAAGCTCACATAGACGTCTTCACTGTCGAGATGCGCAATCGTGCCAATCTTTCCATTGAAAAACTTACCTCCACCACCGGGATCGTTTTTGATGAACATCACTTGAGCACCCACCTTTAAGGTCATTTTTGGCTCAATAGGGTACATTGATTCTGGGAAATCACCTTGAATTTCAGCATGATACGTAAATTCCTTCCCGGGCAATGCAGCCAGTGCGGTCCTGTTGAGTTGGTCAGCCTTGTAATTGTGAGTCGTCAAGGTGATGACACCCTCGTCCGGAGCTGGCTTGTAACCAGGCTGATAGTACCCATTTAAAATCGCAGCATCTTCTGGGGCAATGGTGTTTGCCCTAAGGTTGTTCAATAATCCAATAAATCGATCGTCTTTCTGGCGATAAATCTTTTCCAGTTCAACATAAACGGGCTGATATCCCTGAAGCGCGCGCGCATGAAAAAAGAACATAGAAGGATAATACTTGCTCAGCATGCTCCATTCATCTTCCTTTACAACCGGTGGCAGCTGAAGCATATCGCCTATCAGCAATAGCTGAACACCGCCGAAAGGCGCGTTACTCCTACGTATGGTGCGAAGAATTGTATCTATGGCATCGAGTATATCGGCGCGAAGCATGCTCACTTCGTCTATAATCAACAGCTCCAATGAGAGAATGATCTTCCTTTTCTGCCCCCCAATGCGCATGTGGCGAAGCAAATGATCAACATCGTGAAGCTTTCCCATCAAATGGGAGGGTAGCACTACCCGTCGTTCTGGTAAAAACCCACCAAACGGAAGCTGAAACATGCTGTGAATAGTAACTCCGCCTGCATTTAGCGCAGCAATACCTGTTGGAGCTACAACCACATGCTGCTTGTACGTGTTGGAGGTTATGTGCCGTAGGAAGGTCGTTTTTCCTGTACCTGCATTGCCCGTTAAAAAAATGTGCCGGCTGGCAGTATTTACCAACCGAGATGCATATCCCGCCGGGTCGTCTTCTTCATAGTGAACGTGGTTCGACATGTGCGCAAGATAATCGACATTAAGGGAGGGCGGTATATCATCCGTGAAATTTAAACGCACATCCGTGAAATTTTCGGTCACTTAGAACACATATCTTTGCAACATGAGGGTAGACGTGCTTTTCTTTAGTTTTTCTTCTGAGCTAACAGGGTGTAAACAAGATGCTTTCGTTTTATCTGATAGTGCTGATGTTTTTGCGCTCAAACGCGCGATGGACGGGCGTTATCCGGAATTAAAGCAACTAACCAACTACCGAGTGGCTGTGAACATGGAATATGCTGAAGACGGCCGTCAATTAAAGGATGGCGATGAGGTAGCTGTAATTCCTCCGGTCAGTGGGGGATAAAACGAAAAAATGGGTGAAATAGCTTTCGACATTTGTGTTACGAACACGGTTATTGATACGCTTGCATGCGTTTCTTTTGTTTCTGTGCCTGAAGCAGGAGGTGTGGTGACTTTTACTGGCAGTGTGCGCAATGCAACCGCTGACAAACGTGTTACGCATTTGTTTTATGAAGCGTATGTGCCGATGGCTGAACGCGAATTGGAGCACATTGCCCAAACGATGATCCAAAAGCACGCCTTGCTGAAGGTCGCAATTCATCATCGAATAGGACAACTAGAAATTGCTGAAGCGGCCGTTTTTATCGCCGTTTCAGCCCCGCATAGAAAAGCTGCATTTGCCGCATGCAGCGAGATCATCGATACGCTTAAGCAAGAGGTTCCGATTTGGAAAAAGGAGTTCTTTGAAGACGGCAGTCACTGGGTTAGCGATCGCCCTTGAGGAGATAGTCAGCTAAGTCTTCTTGTGTGTTGATATTCACGAGATCTGCTCCTGAATCTTCTATAAGCCTCGTCGGTGTGTTGATGAGAACCTTGCGCGGACAAGAATAACCCTCGGCTAAAAAACGCATCATTTCAGGATAAATCCCCGGTTCATAAATAGCACAAAGCGGGTCTGCAAAGCCTGTTTCGGCATTTAGAAAGGCGGTTGCAATATGTCGCAATGAACGGTTCGCGATGAGCTTTTCTATGGTCTGATCGGTAACGGCAGGTAAGTCTGTCGCCAAAACAAGCCAAGCCACGTCTGGTGCGCTTTGTAAGGCCGTAGCAATTCCTCCAAAAGGACCCAGGTGAAGGAACTGGTCGTGCAG
>JBJOIB010000127.1:0-5191 GCA_046047375.1 Bacteroidota bacterium | reverse complement strand
GATGGAAAAAAGTACCAGGAGCGAAATTATTTATTTGATGAACGTGAGGGAGATCTCATCCTTTATGGAGAGGATGGTTCGGTAGGTTGTGTTTTGAATTACCATCTAGGCGTGTTGCTTTCGTACACCTATCTAGGAAAAGACGGTAATTATGTGCCTTCTATTCCATTGGTGAATGAAACTGGCAAAGTAGTTGCGTATTATAAGAACGGAAAGAAGTCGATTGAATTTGAGCTTCTTGGAGGAGAATATCAAGGCACCTTTACGAGTTATTATACCACTGGAAAAGTTCATCGTCAGTTCACGTATGAAAAAGGGTATCAGGTTGGTCCTGGAAAAACATATTGGTCGAATGGTCAAATTGCGGAAGACGAGAATTTCAGCAAGGGACTTCAAGACGGGGCATATACAGAGTATTATGCCAATGGTAAAAAGATGTACGAGTCGACCTATGTTCAAGGCGTGTTGCACGGTCCGGTGAAGTTTTACGATAAAACAGGTAAGGTCACTCTAGCAGGTGAATATTACTATGGCAATTTTTATGAGAAGAAGTAGTTTATTCCTCTTTGCAATTTGCGGCATATTGAGTGCTGCAGCTCAACCGGAAGTTTCGTTGGATGCTATGCGGTCAAAGTATCCAAACGAGCGCATGGTAACGCTGAACTCCACAGAGACTATCGTCTTCAAGCCGAGCAGTAAAGGTTTGGGGGTTGAAATAGACAAGTCTACTTCATTGATGTATTTGAGTGATCGACAGGCGGGATTGATGTCTGATTATGTTCCGTACGATCCTCACTTTTACAAAGTTGAAGATTTGGAAGCTCAAACGTGGTCGTTGCAGCCAGATGGGCGATATAGGAAATTACCGGTCAAGGAGTTTAAAGATGTTCAAGACATCGAAAGCGAGTCGTTTTACGATAGCAATCGCCTGATTCGTTTTTCCTATCCAGGGATTGAATCGGGTGCCGTGATGGAGTCATCTTTCAAATACATCATGGAGAATCCTACCCATTTGGGCTCGTTTGCTTTTGCGTCAGGTGATCCTGCCGAAAAAATGGAGTTGCGCGTAGTTGTTCCACAAGGAGTAGAGATAGGAACAGCTCCGATGGGAGATTTGAGTCATGTGGAGTATGTGAAAGAGGTGAAGGGAAAAACCACCACGCACATTTGGCGTGCGAAGGACATCAAGAAGTTCAAGGGAATGAATTTCACCAGCAGCAATGATCAGTATCTGCCCCACATATTTGTCTATGTGAAATCGTACATGCTCAAAGGGGAAAAGGTAGAGGTTTATGGTAGTCCTGAGTTGTTGTATAAAAACTCATATCAATATATCAAAGGCATAGAAGAAGAACCGAACGATGCTTTGAGGGCTGTAGTGGATTCGATAAAAACCATATCATCAACCGAAGACGATATAGCACGAAATGTTTTCTATTGGGTGCAGGATCACATTCGATATATAGCATTTGAAGATGGAATGGGCGGTTTAGTACCGCGCAAATCAAACTTGGTTTGTGATCGCAAGTATGGCGATTGCAAAGACATGGCGAACCTGATCAAATCGATGCTTGATTATGCACAAGTTCCTGCTTTTCTGTGTTGGATTGGAACAAAGTCTATTAACTATACCGTTGAGGAGGTTCCGCTTCCGTACATACACAATCATATGATAGCGGCATACAAGGGCAAAGATGGATACGTGTTTTTGGACGCTACGGGTAAGCATCACAAGTTTGGTCATCCTACGTTCGGAATACAAGGCAAGCAGGCGATGATAGCCATTGACGAAAACAATTTCGATTTGGTAGACGTTCCGGTAGTGGATTATTCGGAGAACTTGGTATCGGATGTTTTCGCGGGCTCTTTGCAAGGAAAAGATCTGGTACTGAAAGGCCATAGCGAGTTAGATGGATTTGTGAAAGGCTTCAACATGTATGACATAGAAAATGCTGGACCACAGAACGAATCAAAACAGCTGCTTGACATTCTTGAACGGGGCAACAACAAATGCAAGTTGACCCAATACACGATCTCTGGGAAAGATGATAGAGAGGGACGCTTGAAGATTGATTACGAGTTATTGGTCCAAGATTATGTTCGCACCATTGGAGATGAGATTTACTTCAACATGAATCTCGATCAGAGTTTTACCGCGCTGCGTCCGGACACAACAGAGCGGATTTACGGAGCGGACTACTACTATGCGTTTCACAGTGTAGGCGATCACACGTTTACGATACCAGATGGCTTCAAAGTGAAGTCGATGCCTGACAACCTTTCTATTGCGAACGAAATGTACGATGTGCAAATCACCTATGAGCAGGAGATGAATACGATACGCATGGTTAAGGAAGTAAAATTTAAAACTATACACATACCCCTGGAACAGATTCAACAATGGTCAGCAGACCTGGATGCTGTAAGCAAAGCTTATCAGCAGGTGGTGGTTCTGGAGAAAAAATAAACACATGAGAATTTGTCTTTTCGCGATTTCACTTTTCATAAGTGCGCATTGTTTTTCACAACAAACCAACTTCAATGTAACCACCTTTTCGTTTGATGCTGCGGCTTTACAGACGAACCTGATGGACTCAACCGGCTATCATTCATCATTTGTATGGGATAACACATTTATTGAATACCAGTTATTGCAAGATGGCGTTCGAAAGACCCAGTTGTTTCACAGCTTGCGTCAGATCAATGACTTAAAGGCGGTTGAAGACTACAACAAGATTTACTTACCTGTGTATAATCAACAAGGCTTGCTTAATATACAAGCCAGGGTAATAAAAGATGGCGTTGTGGTATTTGAAGCAGATAAAGATGACATAAAAGAGGTTCAGGAAGAAGATGTGACATACAACCTTATCGCGTTGGAAAATGTTAGTCCGGGTTGTTTTGTGGAGAGCATTTTAGGTTTAGAGCAACAATGGGATGTTGTAGATATGGTGGTAGTGCAGAACAGTGTCCCTACCAAGGAGTCTGTTACTACAATCGTTTGTCCGGAACACTTCCACTTTAAAACAAAGATTTACAATGGCAGTGGAATGGAGCAAGACACCGTTGTGAGTGGCCGCAGGTTTATTTCCATGCGTTTAACCAATCTTCCTGCGGGAGAAGATGAGCCATATTGTTACCCAGATGCGCATAAAACACGGATTGAGGCTTTGCTTCAGTCTGTGGATGGGGCAACCTACAAACCAGAAAAATGGGCCGACATGGGCTCTGCTTTCTTCCAACGGGTGATGGAAGATTACGCTGTGAATGAAAAAGCGGCTAAAAAAATTCTGAAAGAAGCCGGGGTTTCAGATAAAAACACAGCGAAGCAAAACATTTTCGCTATTGAAAATTATCTAAAGCAGAATCTAGCCATTGAGCGAGGAGCTCCGTTTGAGAAAATGATTAGCAAATCGATGTCGTTGAAATACATCTCACCTTACGGATTAAATCGCATGTACACCATGTTATTTCAAGCTGCGGAAATTCCGTATGAGGTTGTAGGAACGTGCAGTCGGGAAGACAAAAAGTTCGACAAAGAGTTTGAGAACTCAGACTCTTTCAGCCAGATTGTTTTTTACATGCCTGACATTAAAGCCTATTTAGACCCACAGTTGGTGACTGATCGTGCACCCATCATTGCCGATAAATTTTTAGGTCAAGATGGTTTACGAATTAAGCCTGTGAAACTAGGCGATGCTATTTCAGGGGTAACAACCATTAAACAAGTAGCACCGAACAAATTGGAAGAAACCATCATGGGAGAAGAATACGTATTGCGTTTCTCACCTGATATGCAAAAAACGATAACAGACTACAAGAAGAGCTACAGCGGGTTGTCAGGATATGGCTTGCGAGGTGCATGTTACTTCATAAAAGGAGAAGACCGAAAGGAACTCTTGGAAAGCTTTATCAAGGGTGATTATGAAAACAGTGAGTTGGGTCCTATTGAAGTTCAGAATATTGACATCTCCAATCAAGCTGAGTATGAGAAGCCATTTATCATGTCGACCACCATTACAGGTACAGACTTGTTAGAATTTGCCGGAGACAAGATCATTGTGAAATTGGGCGAGATCATAGGTCGTCAGAATGAAATGTACAATGAGAAGCCGCGTCAATGGGGAATTGATCTTGATCATTTACACGAATACCAACGCACCATTACCTTTGAAATACCTGAGGGTTATTCTGTCAGCGGAGAGGAAGGAATCGCGATGGATATTCAGTGCAATGATGCATCAGGTAATTCGTTGTGCAAATTTGTATCGAGCTACAAGATGGAAGGGAACAACCTAGTGGTTACCGTTACAGAAACGTATGGAGCGCTTGAGATTCCGATTGAATACTACCCGGGATTCGTGGAGGTTGTAAATGCCGCTGCTGATTTCAACAAAGTTTCGCTGGTTCTGTCGAAATAAGCGTTCACCCAGAGGAATATTTGAGCCCTGGAATTTGATTCCGGGGCTTTTTTGTAGGATTATTCGGAAAGACTCTGTAAGAAAGAGCGTTTTCTACGAAACAGGAATCACCAATTCAATTTTTCAGCGTAACTCTGAATCACCAACGATGTGCTTCCGCTTGCCGACAGATATTTTAAGAAAATCAAAAACAAAGCACTATGTTGGAATTTTTCTCAGCGAATACCCGAATCATCAACACACGAAGAGGTGTTGAAGAGTGTTTAGAAGTAGCCCTAGGCGATCAGTATGCTCAAAGCGACTTATTGATTTTTCATGCTTCAATTGGACATGATTTTCAGGAACTCGTTCAGCAAGCGCGTGAATTAGCGCCGAAGGCGCGTATACTAGCGGCGTCATGCTGCGGCGTAGTAGGAAGAGAAGGCGTTTCTGAATCCATGAAAGACATCGCGCTCATGGCTGTCAAAGGAAAAGATTTCGCGGTAGCTTCGGTGAATGACATTTTCGGCCACAATTCCTATGAAAAGTCTCTTGAACTTGCTAAACAGCTGAAATCTACTGGTCAACCTATTAACATGGTTTACTTCCTCGCTTCAGGCATCGACATCGACAACGACAAATGCATTGAGGCGTTTGAAGAAGTTTTAGGATCTCACATCACGATTTTTGGGGCCACCTCTTCCGACAACATGAAAGGTCACATCAGTTTTCAGGCGGTTGATGAACAGGTAACAGAACATGGTGCATTTGCCATCGGTTTTTCAGACACT
>JBJOIB010000126.1:0-2764 GCA_046047375.1 Bacteroidota bacterium | reverse complement strand
CTTTTTTCGTTATCTGCATAGCTGCCAACCTATTCCCCACAAGGGTTTTCAGAGGCTTTGGCACACATGCGGATAACCGATTTTTTAGACGAAATGCGAAGAGTTAATTGGGAACTTTTTTGTTATCCACAAAGCTGCCAACCCACTCCCCACAAGGGTTTTCGGAGGCCCAGGCACACATGCGGATAACCGATTTTTTGGACGAAATGCGAAGTGTTGATTGGGAGCTTTTTTCAGTTATCCGCAAAGCGGCCAACGATTGATTTACAGGTGTTTTGGAAAGGTTTGTTTCATTCTGGCACGTATGCGGATAGGGCAGGAAACTCCCGCCAATAAAGCGATATCGTGAACGTTACGCGTATTTTCTGCGTTTCCACCAAGACTGTTATCAATTCCTTAATGCACACTCACCCTTCCTACAAATCACCTAATTTGCTGTGCAACAATCTTCCAATGAGACTCATACTTGCTTATCTGATCGCCTTCGCACCCCTTTTTTCTTGCTGCCAACAAAGCACATCCTCAGAGTCTAATTCAACCGAATCACAAGCTACCGACAGCCGCCAAGTTGAGCTACACCCGCGAGTCGATACCTCCAATCCTGATGTGCTTGCCATCGTAAAACTCTATTCGGATTACCTGCTTGGAAACCCAGAAACCACGGCAATGAGCAACCTGTGGAGCAGCGATGACAGAAAACGCTACCCCGATTTTGACCTATCACGCCGATTTCTATTCCAAATACCATCGAAACAACTGTTCAACTACTTTAGTCCGCGCATCCTTGCTGTCGAAAAGGATGGCCCCGGTTACAGCATCCGAACCATCTTCAGCGCTCGAAACCAAGAAGCCATGAACATCGCTGACCCGTGGGCAATCGTGAAAGTGTTTGCCATTAAAGAACAAGACGAATGGAAATTAACCAATGCGCTTCCCATTATTACTCGGGCTTGGATGAGACAGAAGGTGGGTAACATTGAATTCGTTTTTCCTGAATACCACGTGTTTAACCAAGTGGAAGCGGAAATGGCTAATCGTTTTGTTTCCGATATCACTCGCCGATTTAACCTAACTCCTAACGTGCCATTTGAATTTTATATCACAAATAGTCCGGATGAGCTCGGGAATCTCCTCAACTTCGAATTTTTCTATGCAGGATATACTTCCGGGGTTTGCTTAACAGATGAACGGCTGCTGCTCAGCGGAAAAGGATCGCCCTGGTATCCGCATGAACTTGTTCACATGGCTGCAGCAGGTGCAAAACGTCACGCCATGATAGAAGAAGGGTTTGCAACCTGGCTGGGTGGACAAAACCAAATGTCTTGGGAGAGGAGTAAATTCATTTTAAAAGAGGAAATTGCTAAAAATCAAGAAGTTACCTTTAATCAGGTAATCGAAGGAACTTGGGGCAATCAAGCAGCTTTCTACACCTCAGGCGCTCTGCTTTGCCAAGCCGCCTTTGATAAAGGAGGCGATCCGGCAGTCGAACAACTGCTCACGGCTCCAACGGAGGATGAAGCGTTCAAGGCATTTTTATGTGAGTTTTTCAATATCCCCCCCGCTGAACTCTCTGACTTTTGGAGATCGGAGGTGATGAAGTAATCATGAGACAAAATATGAACGCAAATCACCGAAAAGGATTGCCAAAGTTTGGATTCGCTAGAAAAACACTGTCTGTTAGTGTGTATAAAAACGCAATAATTTGCTCCTTTTCACGTTCTGTCAGCCGCACGCCGCCTTGGTGCACCCTTCCCATTTTTGAATCAATGGTGGGACTGCGCTGAACGCCCTCACTGTAAAAATTCAATACCTCTTCCAGCGTTCTAAAACGCCCATCGTGCATGTAAGGCGCCGTCACAGCCACATTCCGCAACGAAGGAATCTTGAACTTTCCTCTATCTTCCTCTTGTCCGGTAATGGCACCGAGTCCTTGATCGGTGAATTCGGAGGTTCTTTCTACCGCATCCAAGCCGTTGTTGCTGAAAACGCCTGTGGTGCCCAATGCATTCGCATCTGTTGTATGGCAATGCAAGCAGTCTCCTTTTGTCATATCGTTGACCAGAACAAATCCTGCATATTCATCGTCTGTGAAGCGCTCTTGTCCTGCTAATACCCGGTCGTATTTGGATTGATTGGAGATCAAGGTCCTTAGAAATTGACCTATCGCACGGGAAATCGTCACACTATCAATGGGCTCATGGCCAAAGGCAGCCTTGAATTTCTCCCGATAAAACGCACGCTTCCTCACGCGTTCAGCAACAGAAGTCCAGTCGGAGTGCATTTCATTCGGATCTCGCACGGGGTGAAATACCTGCTCTTCCAAGGAACGCGCCCTTCCATCCCAAAAATACAGGTTGTACCAGGCTAGATTGAACAATGGCATTGCATTTCGCTTTGTTGCCGCGCCTTCATGGCCCCTGGAGAAAGCTCGAGGGGTGTCTGCAAAAGCATGCTCTTGCTTGTGGCATGATGCACACGAAAGTGATCCTGTTTCGCTGAGTATGGGGTCGTAAAACAAATAACGACCAAGGTCTGCTCCTTCCACGGTGACCGGATTGTGCAGTGGTTGCGGCATGTCAGGAAAAAAACGGAGCTCTGGAAAAGGGTAGGGCGTAGGGGCATGATGAACGCCCCACGAACTGAACAATGCCAAAGCTCCGGTAAAAAGAATGCGGAGTATCATTGCTACGGGTGTTCAATCAGCACGGGGACGGTCTCCGACTTGATGTTGGTAACCACATTTAGATAATACAGACCATTACTG
>JBJOIB010000125.1:0-5618 GCA_046047375.1 Bacteroidota bacterium | reverse complement strand
ATCTTAACTGCCTTGATGTAGCCAGTATTTGGAATGTGCGGGCCACGGCATAAATCCGTGAATCCACCTTGGGTGTAGAAAGTGATGCTTCCGTCTTCCAAGCCGCCCAGCAAATCGAGTTTATAGTGATCTCCTTTTTCGGTGAAGTACGCAATAGCCTCGGCCTTCCCTATTTCCTTACGAACATATTCGTTTTCAAGGCGAGCTAGATCAAGCATTTTCTGCTCCAAAGCTGCAAAGTCTTTGTCGCTAAACGCGATGTCCCCGAAGTCAACATCGTAATAAAATCCGTTCTCCACAGGAGGACCAACCCAAAACTTTACACCTGGGTATAGCGCTTCCAAGGCTTCTGCCATGAGGTGAGCTCCCGAGTGCCACAAAGTCGATTTCCCCCCATCGTCGTCCCACGTCAGAAGCTTCAGCGTACAATCCGCGTCGATGCTGCGATTCAGATCGCGCACTTCGCCATTTACTTCCGCTGCCAGCACAACTCTCGCGAGTCCTTCGCTGATGCCTTTGGCCACGTCCATGGAGGTACTACCCTTAGCCACTTCTCGCACCGAACCGTCCGGTAAGGTAATTTTGATCATGTGATATTCGAATTTCGGACTGCAAATTTAGCAAGAAAATCAGCATTTCAGACGTGTACAATGCTATCTTTCAGTCTATTTTCCCGTTTTAACGAGCGACCACGGTTTTAGTTGCCAAAAGACGTGAACTGAACAAAGGTGATTTCCTTTGATATCATGCACTTCCGCAACACATTCTATCTTCGCAGACTCCTTTTGATTTAACTGTGCTTCTATTTCATTTCGCACGGCTTCCTCATCCAATCGAAACACACTATTGGCATCCACTTTTCCTTGGTAGTAATAGTTCACGGTCAGTTCTTGCATAATCAATCGATACTCAGAAGTTCCAAGCATCTGCAACAAAAGCAATCCAGTAGAATACTCCCCTGCCGTGGCTAAAACACAAGCGTGCAATCCGCCGATGTGGTTTTGATTTTTGCGAATGAAAGGAATGTGAACCACCACTTCATCCTCGGTCAAATGCTTAATTTTCAGTCGATGAGGGTAATTGAACGGAATAACTCTCATCAATAACGTATTGAGAACCCGCAACCCCAACGATGACGATCGTGCTGCCTGAAAGCGTTTGCTTAGATCAAGTATGGATTTAGACGCCATGTCAAACTACGATATCCGATGATTCAATGATTCGACGAATGTCAGGTCTAAAGTACTGATCACTCTTCATGATTTTACCATCTTCCCGGAAAATTGGCTTGCCATCTGCATCCAGTTTCGACATATTGCTTCGCTGGATCTCCAAAAACACCTCGGCTATTTTATGCTGCAGGCCATGCTTTAGGATGGTGCCACAAAGAATGTACAACTGATCACCTAAGGCATCAGCGATTTCAACAATATCGCCTCGTTGCGCTGCCTCAAGATACTCCTCGTTTTCCTCTGCCATCAATCGGTGACGAAGTTCGTACTCGCTCGGCTTTAATTGACCTGTAAGTTCAGGTGCATTACCGATTTGGAATACCTCATGAAACTCGGCTACACAATTTATTACCGTGTTTAGCGTTATATCTCTCCTTTCCATTTTCCAAAAATCCGCGTACTTCGGCTGATATCAAAATGAACGATGCCCGAGTTATACACGGTTTTCTAACTTTCTGACAATTTCCATCTCCGATTCTAAGAGGCTCGCTTAACAACTTTTAACGCAGTCAACATACTATGTCCAATTTCATTGGTGAAATTTGTGGTGTGCCGAGCACAAGATGCCTGATATAGCTTATATCGGGCAAATCTTTTTCTATATGGAGCAAAAAATGACTGGATTAAGTGAAACAAGTGCGATGCAAGCGAGCGATATCCGCGCATTGAATGAACGTATTGAACAAGCTAGTGCCTTTGTTGACATCATCAACCACGAGATGGGCAAGGTGATCATTGGGCAGCATGACATGGTTGAAAAGCTTTTAATTGGTCTGCTGGCGAACGGTCACATTCTGCTTGAAGGTGTACCCGGCCTCGCAAAAACATTGGCCATTAAATCGTTGGCCGAAACGGCCGATGTGCAGTTTTCCCGAATTCAATTCACGCCTGATCTCCTGCCTGCTGACTTGGTAGGCACGATGATTTACAACCAGAAAAAGGAAGAATTCACCGTAAAGCAAGGTCCTGTATTCGCCAATTTCATCCTTGCCGATGAAATTAACCGCGCTCCGGCCAAGGTTCAAAGCGCATTGCTAGAGGCCATGCAGGAGAAGCAAGTCACCATTGGTCCTGAGACCTTCAAATTACCGGAGCCATTCCTCGTTCTCGCAACACAAAACCCAGTTGAACAAGAAGGAACATATCCCCTTCCTGAAGCCCAAGTAGATCGCTTCTTGTTGAAAGTGGTGATCGGATATCCTTCCCGTGAGGAAGAAAAAAAGATCATACGAAACAATATCAGTCCGGTTGGAATGCCTCGCCCACAGCGCGTTATTCGTCCAGAAGACATCATCAATGCCCGCAAGCTGGTGAAAGAGGTGTACATGGATGAGAAGATAGAACAGTACATTGTCGACATCGTCTTCGCATCTCGCGCTCCAGAAGAACTAGGTCTCGGACACTTGAGTAACCTCATTTCCTTCGGTGCTTCACCACGCGCATCTATAGGATTGGCAATGGCTGCAAAAGCATACGCATTCATTCACCACCGCGGATTCGTTATTCCAGAAGATGTGCGGGCTGTTTGTATGGATGTAATGCGTCACCGCATCGGTATCACCTTTGAGGCAGAAGCCGAAAACATCACACAAGAGCAGATTATCTCTGAAATCCTCAACCGAGTTGAAGTTCCGTGATGAACCCGCAAGCAGATCCTCGTATGGAAACCACTGAGCTTATTAAAAAGGTCAGAGCCATCGAAATTCGAACCCGCGGTCTCAGCAATAAAATTTTCTCCGGTGAATACCACAGCGCTTTCAAGGGTCGTGGTATGGCCTTTTCTGAAAACCGCGAGTACCAACATGGCGATGAAATTCGTACCATCGACTGGAATGTTACAGCTCGTATGGGGCATCCCTATGTGAAAGTTTTTGAAGAAGAAAGAGAACTCACCGTGATCATCCTCGTTGACTTATCTGCCAGCGCCAATTACGGAACACGCGCGCAGTTGAAGCGACAACTTATTACTGAAATTACGGCTGTTTTGGCTTTTTCAGCCATTCAAAACAACGATAAAATTGGAGTTCTCTTTTTTACAGATCGCATAGAAAGGTTTATTCCACCTAAGAAAGGAAAGAGCCACATTTTGCAGATCATCCGCGAGTTACTTGAGTTCAAACCACAAGGAAACAAAACCAATATCAAAGGAGCATTGGAGTACTTGAACACTGCTATTAAAAAGAAGGCAATTTGCTTTGTGCTATCTGACTTTATGGATTCTGGATTCGAACGCACACTGCGGATGACCAATAGAAAACACGATGTTGTGGCCATTCGAACCGTGGATCAAGGAGAGCAAGAACTTCCAAACGTAGGATGGCTTTTAGTGAAAGACAGTGAGACCAATGATATATTGCGCATCAACACGTCATCTGCAAAAACGAAAAAAGCCTTGCGCGATGAAGCCAACCTGCGCAACATCACCCTGCGTGAAACATTCACAAAAGCAGGCGTTGATGCCATTACTCTGCATACCGACAAGCCTTATGTTCAACCACTTATGAATTTATTCAAACAACGTGGCTCCTAAAAAAGTACTCATAGCACTGTGTTCTGTTTTCCATTTGGGAGTAGTTGCTCAAATGGCCACTTTTTCTTTGGATACAACCCAACTGAAACTTGGCGGTCAAACGCATTTGCAAATGACTTTTGAGTACCCGCTTGCCGGTGCCGAGTCAGTTATTTGGCCAACTGAAATGGATACGCTTTGCGCGGGTATTGAAATTCTTCAGTCGGGATCGGTAGACACTCTTCCGAGCAATATCGACAACCATCTCAAGCTTTCACAGCGATTTCTAATCACTTCCTTCGACACCGGCTTGGTGGTGATCCCGCCTTTCACCGTGCTTTTCAATGATAGCATTATTGAAAGCAACCCGCTTCTGCTCACAATGATTTCACCTCAGGTATCAGAAGATACAGAGCTTTACGATATAGCCGATATTCGTGAAGTGCCGCTAAACTTCTGGGACTGGCTGAAAGCCAATTACTTGTACATATTAGGTGTTATTGTACTGCTTGTTGCAGGATGGTTGATCATTCGATTCACTAAACAGCGCAAACCTGTGCCAAGTGCAGCAGTGGCTGCAACCAAGGAGGAACAACTTCCTGCGCATATCATTGCCTTGGCTGCCTTGCGCGATTTAAAAGAGAAACAGAAATGGCAGCGGGGCTTAGTTAAAGAATACCACTCTGAGCTTACTGACATTATCAGACTATACGTATTGAATCGCTTTGGCATCGCAGCCCTTGAACTAACCTCCGGCGAGTTGGTCAGAGAACTGCGGAACTACGGTCTACCGCAAGAAACAGTGGCTGTTCTTCAGCGGTCTTTTTCCCTTTCAGATGCTACCAAGTTCGCCAAATACAAGCCTTTACCCGATGAAAATGAAGGGTGCATGAAGTGGCTGAATGAATTCGTTGAACGCACAGCTGAAGTTGAGCAACGATGAGAAAATCAACAGTCATATCGCTTTTAGCACTTGTGACGATCAATTTCCTGATCGGACTGGCTTATTTCATTTTGAAGCCCGCGGCTGAATACGAACACCCGGAAAGACTATGGTGGCTCTTCCTCATTCCAGGACTGTCTGTTTTCCATTTCCTCCGAGGCAATCGATCAGCAACCACGTTGACATTTTCCAAAACAGCAGATGGTTGGCGGAAAATGTTTATCAACTCCTTGATTCCATATCTGTTTTTCGCGCTACGGGTTCTTGCCATTGCTGCTATCATCTTTGCAATCGCTCGACCGCAATCCAGCACCAGTTATGAAAACATGACCCGTGAAGGTATTGATATCGTTTTGGCGCTAGACCTATCTGCCTCAATGTTGTCCAAGGATTTTGAACCCAACAGACTTGAAAGTTCCAAACGCGTTGCGGTGCAGTTTGTGGATGAACGGCCCGACGACCGCATTGGAGTGGTCGTATACGAGGGCGAAAGCTTCACTGTTACTCCGCTTACAACCGACCATGTTGTGGTAAAAAATGCCTTGGCAGGCTTAGAAACCGGCATGGTAGAGGGTGGCACAGCAATAGGTTCAGGATTGGCTACTGCTGTGAATCGATTAAAAGAAAGTGATTCAGAGAGCAAAGTCATCATTTTATTGACTGATGGAGTAAACAACAGCGGACAAATTAAACCTGCGGATGCCGCCCAGATGGCAAAGCTATTTGGTATTCGAGTTTACACCATTGGGGTTGGAACCATCGGTAAAGCCAAGAGTCCGGTTGCCATCATGAATGGTCAATACGTATATGACTGGGTAGAGGTTGAAATAGATGAACCTGGCCTAAAAGCAATTGCTGAGGCTACCGGGGGTAAATACTTCCGCGCTACCAGTGAAGACAAGCTGATGGAGATTTATGGTGAAATAGACCAGAT